>NZ_JBBBDZ010000001.1:0-104513 GCF_037153935.1 Mesorhizobium sp. CCNWLY176 | reverse complement strand
TGTGTTGTTTAAGATCGCCGGTTCTGTTGCACGCAAAGGCAGGTGGGAAAAGATGGACTAAAAAACTTTGTGTTTTTCCTCTCCTCCCTTCGGTCGCCTCGGCATCGTTTTGGCAAGATGCCGAATAGTCCCGCGCCGGAGCATTGCCCATGACCGACAGCAGTTTGCACAAGCCAGGAAAGGCGGTGGAGATCAAAGGGGTCTCCAAGATTTTCGGCAACTATCAGGCGCTGAGGCCTGTCACCTTCGACATCTATGAAAATGAGTTCTTTACGCTGCTCGGACCGAGCGGCTGCGGCAAGACCACCCTGTTGCGGATGATTGCCGGCTTCGAACAGCCTTCCACGGGCGAGATTTCGCTGCACGGCGCAGATATCCAGCGCCTTCCGCCGCACAAACGGCGGGTCAATACCGTCTTCCAGAGTTACGCCCTCTTCCCGCATATGACGCTCGAGCAGAACATCGCTTTCGGGCTGGAAAATCTCGGCTGGGCGAAAGACCGCCGCGAGGCGCGCGTCACTGAGATGCTGCGTCTCGTGCATATGGACAAGTTCGCAGCGCGCAAGCCGCAGCAGTTGTCCGGCGGCCAGCGGCAACGCATCGCGCTGGCACGGGCGCTGGCGCCGGAGCCCGAGGTGCTTCTGCTCGATGAGCCGCTTTCGGCACTGGATCTCAAGCTCCGGCAAGCCATGCGCGACGAGCTCCGCACCCTGCAGCGCCAGACTGGCATCACCTTCGTATTCGTGACCCACGATCAGGAAGAAGCGCTCGATATGTCGGATCGCGTCTGTGTGCTGGGCGACGGCGAAATCCAGCAACTGGGAACGCCCTCGGCGATCTATGAAGAGCCGTCTAACCGTTTCGTGGCCGATTTCATCGGCGAAACCAATTTCTTCGAAGTCGATGTGATTTCGCTTGATGGCGAGCGCGCAACCGTTTCGATCCCGCAAGGAATGAAGTTTACTGCGCCGCAAAAGCAGGCTTTGGTTGGCCGGAAGGCGACCATGTCGATCCGGCCGGAGAAGATCAGTCTTCCAGCGCTGGCCGACCAGATTCCGATCGACGGAACGATCGTCGGCACGAACTATCTCGGCGGTTACACCTATTATCTCGTCGAAACCGGCGTCGCCAAACTGCGCGTTTCCAAGCGCAACAGCGTCACCAGAAGCGAGATGTTCGAGGTCGGCCAGCCTATCAGCGTGAGTTTCGCGGCGGAATCTGCAAGGATACTGGGCGCATGACGCGGCGCGTCAAGATCCCGGGCTGGAATGTTCTGGGGCTGTTGCCGACGCATGTGATCATGCTTCTCACGCTGATCATACCGGTCGGCATCATCATCCTCGTATCGTTCTCGACACGCGGACCTTATGGCGGTTTCGAGTATGTCTTTACCACCGCCCCTTACAAGCAGATCCTGTTCAATGAGGGCTGGACGGGCGAGCTTGAATTCAATCCGCAATATCTGATCGTCATCGCCAGAACGCTTTTGCTGTCGGCTATAACGACGGTGATTTGCCTGCTGCTCAGCTTCCCCGTCGCCTATTTCATCTCGCTGCAGAAGCCGTCGCTCAAGATCGCGTTGATCTATCTCGTGACCCTACCGTTCTGGGTTTCGATGATCGTGCGCGTCTACTCCTGGATCATCATTCTCGGCAAGGAAGGCGTTATCGAAAAGACGTTACGCGCGCTCGGCCTGATCGACAGCATGGACAGTCTGCTGTTCGGCGACACGGCGATGCTGATCGGTCTCGTCTACAGCTACATTCCGCTGATGATCCTGCCGATCTTCGCATCGATCGAGAAACTCGACCCGGCGCTTGTCGAGGCATCCCACGATCTTTACGGAAGCCGTCTCGTCACGCTGCGCCGCGTCATCCTGCCTCTTTGCCAGCCGGGCATGCTTGCCGGGGCAATTTTGGTGTTCGTTCCCTGCCTCGGCGCGGTGCTTGAGCCAACGCTGCTTGGCGGCGGCAAGACGATGATGATGGGCAATCTGATCCAGCTGCAGTTCGGCGCCGCGCGCAACTGGCCGCTGGGCGCCGCCATCTCGCTGGTATTGATGGCCGCGGTACTGATCTTCCTGGTTGCGAGAGGGCTGCGGTCCGTGCGCAAGGAGACGAGGGAGTTGACGCTATGAAAAGCGGTTCCGACGTCAGGCGCTATCCCGGTTTTGGCCTCTTCAGCATTCTTTTCTTCGTCTATCTCTACCTGCCGATATCGGTGGTGATTTTCTACTCATTCAACGCCAATCGCATCGTCTCCAACTGGGGCGGTTTTTCGCTGCATTGGTACACGACAGCTCTGTCGAATTCGGCGCTGGTCTCGGCTGTGAAGACGTCCCTCCTGATCGCCGTCATCGCGACGACAATCTCGACGATCGTGGCGTTGATGGCCGCACTCGTCATCGTTCGCGGCAGAGATGTTCGCTTCCGGCGCATTTCCGAAACGATCGTCAACCTGCCCTTGCTCCTGCCCGAAATCGTCGTCGCGGTGGCGTCGCTGATCCTGTTTTCCCAGCTCGGCCTCGTCAACGGCATCATGAAGCTGGCCATCGCGCACACGACCTTCTGCATCCCGTTCGCGTTCCTGCCCATACGTGCCCGCCTGCAAGGCATGGACGCCAATCTGGAAGAAGCCGCGCGCGATCTCTACGCTTCGGCCTGGGTCGCGTTCCGCCGCGTCACGCTGCCGCTCATTCTGCCGGGGGTATTCAGCGGCGCGATGCTCGCCTTCGTCATTTCCATGGACGACTTCATCACCAGCAATCTTTTGAATTCCGGCGGCGCAACCACCCTGCCCGTCTACATCTTCTCGCTGATCAAGCAAGGCGTTTCGCCGCAGTTAAACGCGATATCGACGTTGATAATGCTGGCCTCCGTGGCATTGGCGACGATCGCCTTTCTCGTACAGCGGCAGAAATAGCGAAGCGAGTTTTTACCTAATCACCGCATCGGGGAATTCAAATTTATCGCCGGGGGATGTCGGCTATCGTCACCCTCGGGAGAACAAAAGATCAAAGGGGAATATCATGTCCACGAATCCGCGTATCGCATCACTCATCGCAGCCAGCGCGCTAAGTCTGGTTTTCAGCGTCTCGGCCCACGCCGAGGGCAAGCTTTCCATCTATGCATGGGCGGATTCCATCGCCCCTGACGTCGTCGCGAAATTCGAGAAGGAAAGCGGCATCGACGTCACCGTCGATGCGTTCTCTTCAAACGAGGATCTGCTCACCAAGCTTCAGGCCGGATCTGCGGGTTACGACATCGTCACGCCGTCGCAGCATTTCGTGAAGATCATGGTCGACAGCGGCCTGCTCGAGGATTTCGGAGCCAGCAGCCTGCCGGCCTATCAGCAGGTACTGCCTGAATGGCAGAAGCAGTGGTGGGACCCGACGGGCAACTACTCCGTGCCCATGGCCTTCGGCAATGCCGGCTTCACCGTCAACCGCGACGTCTACAAGGGACCGGTCGACAGCTGGAAGATCTACTTCGAGCCATCGGCAGAACTGCAGGGCAAGATCGCCAGCCTTGCACAGCCCGACGAGGTCATCCCGGCGGCACAGAATTATCTCGGCATCAAATATTGCAGCGAAGACCCGCAGGAAATGAAGCGCGTGCTCGACCTTCTGGTGGCGCAGAAGCCTTATGTTGCGGCCTATTCCAGCGACAACATCGAAAACCGCATCGGCAGCGGCGAAGTGGCCGCCCATTTCTGGTGGGACGGCAATACGATGCGCGTGCGCCGCAATGACAAGGCGAATGTCGAATACGCGATGCCGAAGGAAGGCCTGGTCGGCTGGCTCGACTCCTATGCCGTGCCGAAGAATGCGCCGAACCTCGAGAATGCGAAGAAGTTCATCGACTTCATGACCAAGATCGAAAACGCGACGGCGCAGTACAATTATTATGGCCACTCCTCGCCGGTGAAGATCGACGAGAAGGAAGCGATCTACACGAAGGAAAACGCCCCGGAATTGTTCCCGACCGTTCCGGTGAAAATGGGCGAAGCCTGTTCGCCTGCAGCGCAGGAACTCGTCACGAAAGTCTGGACACAGCTCCTCCAGTAAGTTCGGCGGGCCGGAATCGCTCAAGGATTCCGGCCCGTTTCATTTCTTCGAAAGGGCTGTGAATGTCGGCTGATACTTATGATTACGTTGTGGTTGGCGCAGGTTCGGCTGGCTGCGTCGTTGCCAATCGCCTGAGCGCGAACCCCTCCGTGCGGGTCTGCCTGATCGAGGGCGGCGGAAGCGACAGCAGCGTGCGGGTGAAGGTGCCGGCGGGAATTCTCTCGCTCTACGGCAATCCGAACTACGACTACCGCTATGTCGGCGTGCCGCAGCCGCATTTGAACAACCGCAGAATTCCCGTCAACCGCGGCAAGGCCCTGGGCGGTTCTTCGTCGATCAACTCGATGGTCTACATTCGAGGCGCAGCCAGCGACTACGACGAGTGGGCGCGGCTCGGTTGTGCCGGCTGGGGCTATGAAGACGTGCTTCCCGTATTCAAGAAGCTGGAGCGTAATCGGCTGGGGCAGAACCAGCACTATCACGGCACCGACGGGGAACTGCTGGTCGACAATCCGCGCGATCCGAACATCCTCTCGAAAATGTTCGTCAAGGCCGGCCGGAATGCGGACCTGCCCAGCAACGACGATTTCAACGCTGCAAGCCAGCTTGGCCTTGGAATCTATAATGTCACGCAGGATCGCGGGCAGCGCTTCAGCAGCTACTCGGCGTTCATTCGCCCGGTACTCGATCGCAAGAACCTAACTGTTTTGAGCGAATGCGAAGTGCTCGACCTCGTCATTTCCGAAGGCCGCGTGACCGGCCTGCGAACGCTGCGCAACGGCGAACGGAAAACCATCAACGTCAACCGCGAGATCGTACTGTCGGCCGGAGCGATCAATTCCCCCAAGATTCTGATGGAATCGGGCATCGGTGAAGCAGAAGCTCTTCGCCAGCAGGGAATAGAGCCCATCATAGATCTTCCCGGTGTCGGCAAGAACCTGCAGGATCATGTCGACGGAATGATCACCGTCCGCTCCTCGAGCGCCAAGACGCTCGGCCTTTCAGTGGCGAACCTGCCGCGCATGCTGGCTGCTCCGTACCAGTATTTCGTGAATCGCAAAGGCATGCTCACCACGAACTATGTGGAAGCCGGTGGATTTGCCCGCACGAAATATGCCGGTGAATTGCCCGACGTCCAGTTTCACTTCGTGCCGGGCTACCGAAGCCATCGCGGGAAGCTGGTCGAATATGGCCATGGCTATGCTATTCACACCTGCGTGCTTCGGCCAAAAAGCGTCGGCGAAATCAAGCTGACGACCGATGGCTCACGTCGCGACGTATTGATCGACCATCGCTTCTTCTCGGACGAACGGGACGCCGCGGTTCTGGTCGAAGGAATCAGGATCGCTCGCAGCATCTTTGCGTCGCCGGAATTCGACGGTGTTCGCGGAGAAGAAATGCTGCCGGGCAAAAACGTCCGCAGCGACGATGAAATTCTCGCCTATCTGCGGGCCGAGGCGCTTACGGTCTATCACCCCGTCGGAACCTGCAAGATGGGAACCGACGCCATGTCGGTCGTCGATCCGCAGACACTCAAGGTCAATGGCGTCGAAGGTTTGCGCGTGGCGGATGCCTCGGTCATGCCTACCCTGATAGGCGGCAACACCAACGCACCGAGCATGATGATCGGAGAGCGCGCAGCAAGAATGATTTTGAATACGCCACACTAGGTCTGTGGCCGATTAGAGTCGGCTTTGTCGCAAACTTGCCAATTGGATGAACAAGCTGATCAGATGCGGTATTCAGGCAGCGAGGCTTTCAAATTGCTCGGCGAGCGATGGTGTCGGATTGCAGGCGTACCTCGACCGCGCGCAGATCATCACCCGCTTTTCCGCTCCACAGCGCCAGACGGGAAACCGCGTCCTCCAATGTCGCCAACTCCTTGGCGAAGCAGAACCGAACGTGGGTCGCAACCTCCCGATTCTCGTAAAAAAAAGGACATCGGAACGGTTGCTACACCGGCCTCCATTGTCATTCGGCGACTATACCAGGTCATCCTCGCCAAACCGGTTCTCACTGATATCAGCCACGGCAAAATAGGTAGCGGACACGTCCACTACCTTGAATCCGGCGGTGCGCAGGCCGCCGAGCAAAAAGTTGCGACGCTGTTCGAGACGTTCGCGCAGGGCACTGAAGTAGCCGTCAGGCATGCCAAGCCCTACGGCAACGGCTGCCTGAAGCGCCGGGGGCGTCGAAAAGTTCACATACTGATGAGCACGCGATATCGGACGCAGGAGCCTGTTATCGGCTGTGACATAGCCGACTTTCCAAAAACATATTCACCGCCTGCAGGCCATGGCGGAATGGAAAGCCGTGACCGTGGTCAACTGACGTCAGCGGCCGCAGATCTAAACGCGTTCATATGCAGAATCATCCCTGCGCTAGAATGAAATCTGCGCAGCGCTCGCCGATCATTATCGACGGTGCATTGGTATTGCCGCTGACCAGGGTTGGCATGACGGAGGCATCGGCGACCCGCAGGCGGGGAACTCCGCGGACCCGCAGCTTGGCATCGACGACAGCATTGTCGTCGGAGCCCATCCGGCACGTGCCCGAGGGATGGAAAACCGTCTTGGCGAACTGACGACAGTGATTCTCAATCGCTGAACGATCGAGAATATCCGCCTCTCCCGGCGCGAGTTCTTTAGCGATCAGCTTCTTGAGTGAAGGAGCACGAAGAATCCTTCGGCAGAGTTCGACGCCGCGTACCAGCGTATCGATGTCCTGTTGCGTCGCCAGGTTGTTGGCGTGGATCGCCAACGGCGTTGCCGGATCGCGATCCTTGAGGCTGATCGTTCCGCGCGAGGTGGGCCGCAAGACACATGGATTTAGTGAAATGCCATGAATTTGCGGTGGGGCGCGATCTGCGTCGCCGACAAGTGCGGGCACGACATGCAGTTGAACATCCGGCCGCCCTGATCCTGATGTATCGACGAAAGCGCCGCTTTCCACGACATTCGAAGTGAGCAAGCCGGTGCGCCATAGAAGATACTGTAAACCGTTGCGCGCAGCGCGTAGGCCCTTATCGTTACCGAACAGGCTGATCGGATCTTTCGTCGCACCATAAACGGAAGCGCTGATGTGATCCTGGAAATTCTCGCCGACGCCGGGAAGATCGCGAATGACCGGAATGCCAAACCGGCTTAGTTGTTCGGCAGGACCGATTCCGGACAGAAGCAACACCTTGGGCGAGCCGATGCCACCGGACGAGACGATGACCTCTTCACGGACACGGGCGCTTTTCACTTCGCCATTGGCATGGCGGTAGAGCACGCCGGACGCTGCACCGTTTTCCAGGATGAGGCCTTCTACCATCGCCTGTGTATGCAGTGTCAGCAGTGGGCTCGATTTGACCCCAGCGAGAAAAGTCGCCGCCGTCGAGCCACGACGCCCGTTGAATGTCGTGGTCTGGTAAAAGCCGGCGCCTGCTTGTTCCGCACCATTGAAATCGTCGTTGTAGTCGATGCCGGTTTCCTGTGCGGCGCGCAAGAAGGCATAGCTCAGCGGGTGGCGATAGTGCGTATCCGAAACGCGAAGCGGTCCGTCTGTTCCATGATAAAACCCGGCCAGGCGCTGGTTGGCCTCGGAACGCCGGAATACGGGCAGGACATCCTCATAGCCCCATCCTGGGCAGCCGGCATCGCGCCATGCATCATAGTCCTCCGCCTGTCCGCGAATATAGATCATGGCATTGACGGACGAGCTTCCGCCAAGCGTCTTGCCCTGCGGCACATGCATGACGCGACCGTTTGCGCCCGGCTCCGGCTCGGTTTTGTAGTTCCAAGTGCGCTTCGTTCCAAGGACCCGAACGAAGGTGGCGGGAATATGGATGAACGGCGTGTTGTCGGCATGTCCCGCCTCGAGCAGAAGAACGCTCTTGCCGGCCCGGATCAGCCGGTTGACGATCACACAACCTGCCGAACCAGCGCCAACGACGATATAATCATAGCTGTTCATTTGTCCGCCCGACCTGTCATGTCAGGCGTTCAACTGGCTGACGAACTTCGTCGTCAGATAGGCCTGGATACCTTCGCTCCCGCCTTCGCTGCCATGGCCGGAGTCCTTAATGCCGCCGAAGGGCGTTTCAGGTGCTGCAAGACCGAAGTGATTGATCGACATCATGCCGGTCTCAATGCCGCGCATGAGGCGGTCGGTGCGGTCGGTGCGCTTCGAGAACGCGAAGGCGGCAAGGCCGTAAGGCAAGCGGTTTGCCTCGGCGATGGCGTCTTCCAGATCATTGAAACGGTTGACGACCGCGATCGGGCCGAACGGTTCCTCGTTCATGACGCGGGCGGAAAGCGGCACATCAGCCAGAACGGTCGGTTCAAAGAAGAAACCTTCATTGCCGATGCGGCTTCCGCCTGTCTTCAGCTCGGCGCCCTTCTCAACCGCATCACGCACAAAGCCTTCCATAGCGTCGAGCCGGCGGGCATGGGCGACTGGTCCCATCTGGACGCCTTCCGCAGAACCCTCCCCAACCTTGAGATTCTTTGCGCCGGAAACGAACGCATCGAGGAACGCGTCATAAATACCGTCCTGTACGAGGAAGCGCGTCGGCGAGGCGCAGACCTGGCCGGCATTGCGGAATTTGAGGGCGACGCCGAGACCCGCAATTGCGGCGATATCGACATCGTCACAAACGATAAACGGGGCGTGGCCGCCGAGTTCCATCGTCGTGCGTTTGAGGTGCTGGGCCGAGAGAGCGCCCAGGTGGCGACCGACGGGGACCGAGCCTGTAAATGACACCTTGCGGATGATGGGAGACGTAATGAGATGCTCTGAAATCTCGGACGGAACCCCGAAAACGAGGTTGACGACACCCGCCGGAACGCCGGCCCGTTCAAAGCACTCGACGAGCTTGATGGCGCAGGTCGGCGTTTCTTCCGGCGCTTTTGCGATCACCGAGCAACCGGCCGCCAGAGCACCCGCGATCTTTCGTACAAGCTGGCCGATCGGGAAATTCCAAGGGCTGAACGCTGCCACAGGACCGACGGGCTCAAAAAGCACCATCTGTTGCGTGCTCGGCATACGGGCGGGAATGACACGACCATAGGTGCGCCGCGCTTCTTCGGCATACCAGTCGATATGGTCACCTGCGCTGCCTGCTTCCATCCGCGCTTCCGCGAGCGGCTTGCCCTGTTCGCGTGTGATGGCTTCGGCAATGGCGCCGGCATGCTGGCGGGCAAGATCCGCCGCCTTGCGCAAAATCCTCGAGCGTTCATAGGCCGAGGTCTGGCTCCAGACCCTGAAACCCGCTTCCGCAGCAGTGAGCGCTGCATTGAGGTCTGCCTTTTCAGCAAACGCGACTTCGCCGATCTCAGCCCCGGTGGACGGGTTGAGGAGCTTGCCCCGGCGGGTTCCCGTTCCTTCGGTCCATTTTCCGTTGATAAATAGGCTTGCGGTCATGAGTTCGTTCCAGTCTAGTGCGAGGGGCGATGCCAAAGGGATCTGTGGGAGCGTGGCAGAAGCGCGATCCCCGGTTCAAACAATCGTCGGAAAGGTCAGGCGTATTCGGGACGCGACGGCGTGAAGACGTCGAGATTGAGCGCCGGCTCATTACCGACGACGACAGCATGGTGCATGACCATAGACGGAACGACGGCGAGGCCGCCTGGGCCGAGACGCACGACTTCTTCGCCGATATGGAAATCTACGGTTCCGGCAAGGATGTAGACGATCTGCTCGTGAACATGGTTATGCGGCTTCGGCTCATGATCCGGCTGCAGGCGATGCAGCGCCACCGTCGCTCCTGCGCCGGAAAATGCCTTGCGATCGACGCCATGGCGAACCGGCGTCCATTCGATCGCTTCCCAGTCGATGCTGTGTATGTTCATTGCTTCATCCTTTCGGTTCCGGGCCGTTTGCGGCGGCCTTGATCTGTCGTGCCCCTGCCAGGATCATCGACTGGTCCGATCCGCAGACGAAAATGCTGATGCCTTTGGCCGTGCAGGCCGCAATCTGGTCGCTGCGTCCAACGAAGATCGCCACCGGCTTCGAATGGCGCCTGCCTGCCGCAGCGATGCGGTCAATCGCGTCTGCGAGCGCCGCGTCAGTGGGGCCGCAGCCAAGCGAAAGCGCCAGATCGGCGGGGCCGATGAACAAGGCGTCTATTTCGGGGATTGAAGCGATCGCATCGAGATGGTCGAGCGCCTCCGCATCCTCGATCTGCACCATCAGAACGCTGCCGTCGTCGGCACGTTTGCGGTAGGCGGCGGGATCGTCGGTTCCATAAAGGCCCGCCCGCGCCGACGGCGAAAACCCACGTTCGCCGGCGGCATATTTGGCGGCCTTCACAATGGCCATTGCCTCGTCGACATTGCGCACATGCGGCACCAATACGCCTTCCGCCCCGACATCGAGGCTTGATGCGATCGACACCGGCTCATTCGACGGGATGCGCACCAGCAGCGGCAGTCCGACACCGCGCGCCGTAGCGACGAGCATATCGAGCGCCTCGATGCCTATGGGCGCGTGCTCGCGGTCAGCTACGGCGAAGTCGAGCCCACCCAGACCCAACAGTTCCACGACATGCGGCGCTGGCGTCTTGATGAAGGTACCGACAATCGTTTCGCCCGCGCGGATACGGGCACGCAGGCTCTGCATCTTATTGAAGACCCACGAAGTCGGATGCGTTGGTCGACACCATCTTGCGGATGTCGTCGACGCTGTAATCGAGATCGAGCAGCAGCTCGATCATCAGCCTGAAGCCCTCGACGGGGGTCGGGTTGTTGTTCTGCCCGAGGTCCGATCCGAAGAAAGTGTTGTCGACGCCGGCAGCGGCGATTGCCGCCTTCAGATGTTCCTTGTCGAACAGATAGAAAGTGGAAGGCACGAACATGCAGATCGAATGCTCCATCTTCACACCCATGCTGACGAGGCGGCTGATGTCCTGGAACGAGCCTTCGTTGACATAGGTCGGGTGGTTCAGGAACAGCCGCGTGACGCCACGCTTCTTGGCTTCCTCATAGAAGGGATAGAGTTCATCGATGTGATGATGCCCGCCGGATACGGCGGCATCGGCCTGCGCTATGAGATCGAGGATCAGCTTGACGTCGTCGGTCACTACTCCCTTGCCGTCGACGAGCGATGCCGGGATCGGCTGCACGGTCTTCTTGCTGTTGACCGGGAACTTGTTCTTGAAATCGGCGTCCTTCTTGTCGTGGTCGATGTGATTGCGCGCATGCGCCGTCGCCATCCAGACGATGCGCGCACCCTGCTTCAGCGCATAGTCGACAGCACTTGGATTGAGGCCGCCGACAGGATTGTTGAGCACAATGGCGCCCAATGTCTCGACGGGCAGGTCGAGATGCTTGTTGAGCAGATGTGCGATCGGCATCGTCGGGTAGTAGTGATCCTTCAGAAGGACCGCCTTCATGCCTGCATCCGCGGCCTGCCTGACGACCTCGATATGGTCGACCTTGCGCGGCATCAGCGACGGACCGCTGTGGACGTGAAGGTCGACAGTGCCTTTCATGAGATCGGCTACGATGGTTTCGCGTTCGCTGGGCTTGTTGGCGACGTTCATGACGTCCTCCTGCTTTATTGATTTTCCGGAAGCGCGGCGGGAGTGAATTTCCGCCAGTGATTGTCGAGCGGCGGCATATCGGCAAACGACTTGCGCCGGTCGGCGGCGATGCCGACGAGATCGGATGCGTTCATCTGCTTCTCGCGGCAATAGGTTTCCAGTTCGGCGATGCTGTCCGTGATGAACTGGAATCCGCGCATCATCACGGCCGACGACAGACCGACCGCCGATGCGCCCGCCAGCATCATACGGGCGACGTCGCGGCCGCTCGCCGCACCGTTGATGCCTATAAGACTGCGTTCCGACCCGAGCTGGCGGCGGGTAAGCGCAAGCCAGTGGCATGTCAGCGGCAGGTTCCAGAAGCCGCCGATGCCGCAGCTCGTGCCGAGCACCGGCGCCTGCGTTTCGAGATCCGGAACAAGGCCAAGAAGCCGCCCAGCCATGACTACGCTTTCAGCACCGGCGTCGAAGGCTGCCTGGGCTAGATCGGCTACGCGCTCACTCTGCCCGGTGACCTTGATCCAGAACGGGGTCGAAATCGCCGCGCGCAGGGTTTGCGTGATCATCGCGACGCGATCGGGCGATAGTTCGGTGCTGACGGCGCCTTTGGCGGCCTGACTGGCATAGGGCGTGCCGATATTGAATTCGAACGCCCGGAAGCCGGCCTGTTCGATCGCCTTCGCCATCAAGACTGCGTCATCGAGACCTGCCAGAATGAGGCTCGGCACGAGCAGGCAGTCATGCTGCTTCGCCAGCATGTCCATCCGCAGGTTCTGTTCGATCCATTCCTCGAAGCCCAGCGGCGTCAGTCCCGAGCGCGTCACCAGCGTGGCGTCGCGCGGAGCATCGGGGCCCCACTCGACCGGTTCCCAGTCATTGCCGAGCGCCACATATTCGGCGCGCAGCAACTGGTCTTTCGCAGCCTGGGACTCGTTCGTCGACTTGACCACCACAGCACCCGCCCCAGCGACGATCGCCGAGCGGATACCAGCCTCGTCGATCATATGCTCGCCCGAGGCCGCAATGACCGGGTTCTTCAGGCGCAGGCTGCCGACATTGGTTTCAAGACTGATGGTCATTTGGATATGTCCTACGCCTGCTCTTTGATGACAGGCGCCAAAAGAAAGTGACCCGGCCTCACGGCCGCATGATATTCGCATTCCAAAAGGGATGAGTCGCGAATGTCCGCGACGATCGGCTCGGATAATGCATTGCACGGGGTCGGCCGCACTTTAGGCGCGGCCGGTGTTACCTGGATCAGTTCGCCGGCTTGCCGGCGTGAATGGCCTGAGCCTCTTTGACGAAGTCCGCAATCAGCGGGTTCTTTGAAGCGTAGCTATCGACAACCGGTTTCATGGCTGCGGAGAGATCCTGCTTGAACTGGGCGTCCGGTTCGATGACGTTCACGCCGCGACCCTTGAGGTCCTCGATGATCTGCTTGTCGAGGGCGGCAACGGCCATCACCTGCGGTTCGACTATTTCATCGGCGGCCTGACGGATTGCCGTCTGCTGCTCGGGCGTGAGGCCCTCCAGCTTTGCCTTGTTTATCAAGAGGAAGCTCGGCCAGAAGTAGTGTCCTGTCAGCGTGATGTTCTTGGCGATCTCGTAATATTTCTCGCTCTCGATCGAAGTCAGATTGATCTCGACCGCGTCGAGCGTACCGGTCTCAAGAGCAGGATAGACTTCGCCATAGGCCATTGGCGTGGGGCTCACGCCGACGGCTGACCAGACGTCCAGGAACAGCCGGACCGGCGCGACGCGCGTCTTCATACCCTGAAGATCCGCCATCTTCTCGACCGGCTTCTTCACCGTGAGGAAGTGACGCTGACCACCGTCATAGAGACCGAGAGCGACTATCCCCTGGTTATCGAGCGTTGCCATGATCGCCTTGGCGGCCGGAGAAACGGCAAGCTTGGCGAACTCCTCGTAGCTGCCGATCACACCCGGAAGCTGAAATGCGTCGATGGATGGCTCGACGGTCGCAAGGGCCGAAGAAGAGTTGACAGTCATATCGACCGTGCCGAACTCGACGCCTTCCATCAATTCCTTGACGTCACCGAGCTGGCGTGACGGAAAGATGTCGACCTTCACGCTGCCCTTCGAGATTCGTTCAACCGCCTCTTTGAAACGTACGGCAGTGTCGTGATTCGGGTGCTTCTCGAAAACCGCATGTCCCAGGCGAAGCGTAACGTCTTCCGCCTTGGCACTCGTTGCAGCCACCAGAGCCAGCACGATTGCAAATCCAAGAACTTTAGAAACTTTCATGATCCTCCCCTTGTTCTCTCTGTAAGAACGATGTTCTCATTCTTGATTGTCCCGCAGAAATTGTCAAGCCGCCTTGGCGGCCTGACAATCCGTATTGGGCGTTTTCCGAAAAGGCTGCGAAAGCAGCCGAGCCACCCTACCTTTACGGCATCAGCAAGCGAGGAAGGAAAAGGCTGACCTCAGGGACCAGCGTCACAAGCGCGAGCACGATCAGGGTGACCCCGATCATCGGAAGCGCCTCCCAGGCCACGGCTTCCACCTTTCGTTTGGTGACGCTTGCGACCACGTAGAGACACAGCCCGACCGGCGGATGAACGAAGCCGATCACCACATTGGTGACAACCATGACGCCGAGTTGAACCGGGTCCATGCCGATTGCATTTCCGATCGCCATGAGCGCCGGCACGGTCAGGATGAGGATGCCTGTCGCTTCAAGGAACATGCCGAGAACCAGCAGGATGATGTTGACCAGCAACAACAGAACATACTTGTTGTCGGTCAAGGTGGTCAGAAGTTCCACCGTATGCTTGGGAAGCTGCTCCATCGCGAAGATCAGTGCGGCGATATTGGCCATGCCGATCAACAGATAGATCACCGTGCTCATGATCGCCGTTGCCAGAAGCGCTCGTCGCATATGGCTCCAGCTCAAGACGCGATAGTAGAAGGCCGCGACCAGCAGGGCATAGACAACAGCTATCCCTGAAGCTTCTGTCGCCGTGAAGATGCCGCCTCGGATGCCGAAGATGATGATCACCGGCAGCAGCAGGACCGGAAGACTGGCCCAGGCCGAGCGCGCGAATTCCCTAAGCCCGACGGGGGCAAGCTTGGGATAGCCGCGCCTGTGAGCGACATAGACGGCATAGGCAGACAAGCCGATCGCAATCAGGAACCCAGGGACAATGCCGGCAATGAACAGTTGTGAGATCGAGGTGCTGCTCAGCGAGCCGTAGATGATCATGGTAATGCTGGGCGGCACCAGAGGATCCATAACGGAGGACGTCGCGATCAGTGCCGCCGAATAGTCGGGATCGTATCCCTCCTTCTCCATGTCGGGGACCATGATGCTGCTGAGTGCTGCGGCCTGTGCTGCTGCCGAACCGCTGACGCCGCCAAACAGGAAACTCCCCCAGACCGCGGTCAGGGAAAGCCCGCCACGGAATCGCCCGACAATGGAATTGGCGAACACAATCAAACGGTTGGTGAGTCCGCCGACCTCCATCAGGTTGCCGGCAAGCACGAACATTGGAATAGCCAGGAGGACGAACTGGTCCATACCGGCAAACATTCGCTGCGGAAGAGTGATGAGAAACTGCGTCTGTCCCGTGAACAGGAAATAGCTGAGAGCACTGATGACCAGCACGAAAACGATCGGCATGCCCAACAGCAGGGTAGTCACAAAAACCGAGCCAAGCCAGATCACTGAACCAACTCCACAGGCGTTTCGAGATAAGGCTGGATCGGCGCCAGCCATTTATGGAGTGCGACATGAAAGATCAGAAGCACGCACCCCACCGGAATGGAGACATGAACCCAAAACAGGGAAATGTTCAGGGCGATCATCGACTGGTGGCGTGTTCGCCATGCGAATTCGAAGCCATAACGGGCAAGCGCTATGAGCGTCAGGACGATAAGGACCGCCATGATGATGTCGATGATGCGAACCAGTCCGGCCGGAAACAGTTCCAGAAGGAGGCGCATCGCCGGCAGTTCACCTTGCGTGTAAGCCAGGCCCGCCATAAGGAACGCCGTCCAGATCATCAGCGACTTGGTGACCTCGTCCGCCCAATAGAGCGAGAAGCCGAGAATGTAGCGGCAGCCCACCTGCGCTACGATGATGCTGACCAGAGCAGCCATGGTGAGAATGCCGAGGGTCTCGACGACCTTCACATATCCGAGATAGGCTCTGGCAGCCCGATTTGGTTCCGCAGATTTATTCATAATTCCTCCGCTCAGACTCCCAAGAACGTCAATGGCGGCGTACAGAGAATCGACAGCCGGGATCGCGATATCGCTGATCCCCCTCCCGGTGTTCCTGTAGCTCCACCCAAAACAGCTATAGGCTGCGAGCCAGCCTTACTAAAAAAAATGTTCTCTATGAAAGAACGTTGTTCTCAATTCTCGCAATTATGTTACATATGTCAAGCGGATTGCGTTCAATCGGCCACGTTGGCGCAGACCGTCAATGTCCTGGCATGTCGCAGAGGCGCGTTCGCGAGCGATATAGGTGTCGACACGATCGGCATCGGACGACTATGAGAATTAGACGGGGTTCAGAGCGATATGGAAAAAAACGATAAAAAACTTTCGGTCACGGAGGGGGTCAAAGCAGCTGATACGACGCTCCATATTCTGGAGAAGGTTGCGTTCGCCCAGGAGCCATTAGGCGTGACCCAGATCGCCTCAGATATCGGAATAGCCAAGAGCGCCGTTTTCAAGCACCTCCATACGCTCTCCGAGCGTGGCTATCTCACTCAGGATCCGATTTCCACGCGCTACAAGCTTGGCCCGAAAGCATGGCTCATTTCCAAGCTTGCCCCCTCAACAGACGATATCACAGCCCTCACCGAGCCTCTTATGCGCGAGGCACGCACGAATACAGGGCTGGCAGTGGTTCTCAGCACCCCCACGCCGAAAAGCGCTTTCGTGCTGGCGACATTTCCTGGCAATAAATCCATAGAGATCGGGGTTCGTCCTGGCAGCGAACTCGAATTGCACGCCTCGGCCCAGGGCAAGATTTTCCTGGCCTATGGGCCGAAGTCGATGACGGACAGCCTGGCGAAAAGAAAGTTGCAGGCTCTGACAAGCTGCACCATCACCTCTTTCGAGGAATTGCTCGATCAGATTGGCGAAGTCAGAAAGAGAGGTTACGCCTCAGCACCCGAGGAATCGCTGCTCGGCGTCAACGCGATCGCAGCACCTATCTATGATTACCGGGACAATCTCGTCGCCAGTGTCGGCCTTGTCGGCTCGATTCAGCATTTGCCGAAAGAGGACAATCCCCAAACGGTGAAGACTATCCTCGACCTTGCAGCCTCGATCTCAAAAGTCCTCGGCAATGGCATGATGTCGTGAGCGACGCGATGCACCAGCCTGTATAGATCAGGCTTTCGCTTCCAGCGGGAATGCGCCTGATAAAGCGGAGACTCCAGGAAAATCACTGGCCGTGCGAAGCCCCGCCAATTTCCCAGAATTTGCTCGAAACCGTCCATGACGGGGGATTTCCTGGCGAGGCGGCGCTTGCCACCAGTCTTCGCGACACGCTCGCGTAATCTTCTGAAACTCCCCGAGATACTCCTGTCGGTTTTGCGCAAGCCAATGGGATATGCTGTTGTTGATCACGGCGATTTGAGAAAACTGAGCCGCGTCCTGTCCCGCGCGCGACGGTCTGCTCATACCCAAGAGACCTGGATGACGGTTCTCAGTCACGGCCTAGAAGCTTGCCGCTGGCAAGCCAGAAGGGCGGCAGGCAGAGTGGAATGGCCGACAGCAGCAGGATATCCTCCTTCACCGTGATACCGATCCGCTCGGCGACAAACCGGCGGCGCGCCTCAAACCGCTGCGACAGCGCCGGATGACGCTCCGCGATCTCAGCACGCAGGCCAGCATCGGCGAAGGTCACCGCGTCCTCGCAATTGAGCGTCCATCCATCAGGCATCGGCACGGGTATGATGTCGACCTGGAACGGCATGCCGGAAACGATGCGCTCGGTCGAGCCAGGACGGATCGGCGAGTTCATCCACTCGTCGAGGCCGACAAGATGGCCGGGATTGAGGGCTGGGCGCAGCTTGCTGCGCGCCAGGGTCGAAACCACTGCCTCGTGGATCGCACCACCCTCGGTGCCAATGCCAGCCGTCTCGTACCAGGCAATCAGCCCACGGAAATAGGCCTTGGCCACGTCAAGAAAAGTGTCGTCATGCTCGGCGATCAGGCCGCCACGGGCCGTCAATCCGCCCCAGTAGCCGACCGCAGTGGTAGCGCCATCGCCACGCTTCGGCACACGAGCCGTAGGGCTGCGCAGGCCGATCACCTGGCCGGACGCGTCATTGGTCGCCAGCATCGGATGGCAGTTCATCGGCTCACCGGCATAACCCATGCGCGAGGCCGCCAACAGTTCGGTGTCGCCGAGCGTGAAGCCGCTGAGGATACGCCACACGGCCATTGAAGACCGGGCCGCACCCCATTCGGCCTCGGCGATCTGATCGGCATCGACGACGGCGCGCAACCCGTCTGTCTGGTGCATGAGTACCGGCGTCGCATCGACGATGGACGACGCGGACACGATCGAAGCGATCGCATCGACGATAAGGGCCGGCACAAGGAAGGCCGGACGCCCCGCGGGCCACTCTTCCTTCTCAAGATACTTCCAGCCCACCAGGCCGACACTGTCACCTGAAGCGATTCCGGCTTCGCGCAGCACGGCCACGAGGTTCGGCTTCTGTGTGCGGTCCTGCGCCATCAGGCTGAGCGACTGCGCCAGCAGGGTGACGATGCCCGGCAGTCCGGCGATGGGCGTGTAGCCGAGATTCTCGTTGCCGGTGACGATGATGCGCTGGCCCGACCTGCCGAGTAGCAGGACCGCCTCCTCGAAACGCGGTTCGAAGCCGGTCAGGAAGGCAATGTTGGCGGCATGCTCGCGGTCGGCGTAGACAGCGAGCCAGTCCGTTCCGGCGCGTGTCAGCGCCTTGGCGCAGCGTGCCTCATAGGTCGCGGCCGGAATGGCGGGGCGCTCGACGGGAAGTCCGAAGTCGGGAATGTCGATGGTGCGAAGGCTGATGTTCATCATGTCTCTCAATCTGTCAGTGAGTGCGTATTTCGGCCGAAGCCGGCAGTCGATTGGATGCGCCGGCGATGTATGCCGTCCTATTCCTCAGCAAGAAAGCCGATGCTCGCGGGCAGCACGCTGCAGGTGACCTTGCCACCAGCAGTGATGTCGCGGGCCGCCGCCGAGGATGCCAGGACCAGCAGTTCCTGGTTGTCCGGGGTGGATACGGTCACGCGCTCGGAAGAGCCGACGAAGGAAACGTCGGCCACGGTGACGGGAAAGGCGATGGCGCCAGGCTGCGGCTCGCCGATAGCGATGTCTTCCGGCCGCATCCAGATCGTGAGCGCCGATAGCCCATGTCGCGATGCATCATAGCCGCCGGGCATCGGCGCCTTTGCCCCGAACAGCTCGATCCCGCCGTCGGTGACACGCGCCGAAACGATGTTGTTGCCGCCGAGGAAGCCCGCGACGAAACGCGAAGCGGGTGCGCGGTAGATGTCGCGCGGGGTACCGACCTGGACGATTCCGCCATTGTGGAAGACCGCTATGCGATCCGACATGGCGTAGGCTTCCTCCTGGTCATGGGTAACATAGACGAAGGTCACGCCGGTTTCCTGATGCAATCGCTTGAGCTCGCGCTGCATGGTGTCGCGCAGCGTGCGGTCGAGCGCCGACAGCGGTTCGTCGAGCAGCAGTATCTTCGGCCCGAAGGCGAGCGCGCGGCCGATCGCCACGCGCTGTTGCTGGCCGCCCGACAGTTCACGCGGCCTGCGCGCCGCCAGTTTGTCTAATCCGACGAGTTTCATGACCTCCTCGACCCTGGCGGCGATCCTGGCCTTGTTCCATTTGCGAACCCGCAAGGGGAAGGCGATGTTGTCCGCCACGTTAAGGTGGGGAAACAGCGCATAGCCCTGAAAGACAAGTCCGAAATTCCGGTCCTCCGGATCCACGCGCGTGATGTCGGCGCCATCCAGCAGGATGGCGCCTTCGTCAGGCTTGGTGAAGCCGGCGACCGACATCAGAAGCGTCGTCTTGCCCGACCCCGAGGGGCCGAGCAAGGTGACGAACTCCCCCGCCTCGATCGACAGGTCGATGCCGTCTAGCGCGACGGCGGAACCGTAGGTCTTGCGGAGGTTTCGGACGTCTAGAAAGGACATTCAGATCGGATCCCGGGCAAGCGGACCTGTCGAGCAGTGGATGCCGCCACCGTTCAGTTCGATGCATTCATAGTCCAGCGTCAAGATCTCGATGCCGGCGGCGTCGAGACGGTCGGCCAGGCGCGGCGTGCGGGTGGCGTGCATGACGACCCGGCCGGGCCCAATGGCCAGGCAGTTGAGCGAGAAGGCGTTGTCTTCCGGCGGCAGCTCGATCAGCTTCATGCCGCGCTTGTTCAGATAGTCGATGAAGACATAAGGCAGTTCGTTGATGTTGATAATCGCGGTCTCGCGGTCGATCATCATGAAGCTGCCGTCGATGTGGATACGGTATCCGGGCATCGGTACCTTGATCAGCTCGACGCCAAGGCTGTGGAGGATCATCTCGACCTGGCGGACGCCTTCGGGATTGCAGGCGACGGACACCGAGCAGACGGCCGTCTTGTCGTCGATCAGCGCAAAGCCGCCGCCCTCGAACACTGCCTCGCCATGCAGTGTGCCGAGGATCGGGCAGCCGGCCTTGGCCAGCGCCTGAGTGACCATCAGCTCCTCGCCGCGGCGCGCGCGGCGGGCAAGGCGGGTGACGATCGCGCCGCCCTTCACGCCGATGACGCTGTCGCGGCAGAAGGTCGACTTGAGGGCGCCGGGCGCCGCCTTCTCGGTCAGGATGACGTCGACGCCCTCGGACCGCAGCAGCTTGGTGAAGGCATCGTGGGCGGCCTGCATGGCGGCAAGATCCGGCGGGGTCTTGCCCATGAAGTACCAGCCCTTCTCCGGATCGCCGAAACCGCCGATCTCGGGCATCGGCTTGTTCTTGTCGACAACATTGATTTCCTCGCCGGGCCTATGCATCAGCACGGCGCGCAGCTTGCCGACATCACTGGTGCAACCCCAAGGTCGGCCCCAGACGCGGGTCTGTTCTTCGGGGTCGTGGAAAGCCGGCGTTGGGACGGAGCCAAAAGTCTGGAAGAACTTGGCCTCGCGGTATTCGTGCTCGCTCATTGCGGCGCTGTGGGCAGTCATGTCTTCGATTTCCTTTCTGAAACAAGCGAAGCTATTGAAAGTCGTGTCGTGACCGACGCTGGGCGATACGGTCCCAGACGGTCATGCGCAGGATGAGGCCGACGATGGTCACCGCCAGCATGACGGTCGCGATCGCGGCCAGCGCGGGGTCGACGGCATCTGCGATGCTCGTCCAGATCTTGCGTGGCAGGGTGACGATGCCTCGGCTGGTGATGAACAGCGTCACGGTGATCTCGTCCCAGGAGACGATGAAGGCGAGGATCGCTCCGGCGACCGTGCCCGGAACGATGTTGGGCAGGATGACGCGGCCGAAGATGGTCGCCGGACGGGCGCCGAGCGAGCGGGCCGCCTGCACCAGCCTCGGATCGAGGTTCGACAGCGAAGCGCCGATCGCCAGCACCGCCAGTGGCATGGCGAGGATGACGTGGACGATGGTGACGCCAAGCCATGTGTCGAGAAGCCCCAGCTTCGACCAAAGCCTCACCATGCCGACCGCATAGATGATCGGCGGCACGATCAGCGGCGAAAGCAGGATGACGCGCAGGATCGACGGCCAGCGTCCGACATAGACCCAGGCGCCGATGGCGAAGGCCGCCGAGACGGCCGTCGCAATGACGGCCGAGGCCATGGCGATGCCGAGGCTGGTGAGTATGCTCGGCATCCAGCCGGCGCGCCAGTTCGCCAGGGCGGCGAAATGGTCGAACGAAATGCCGTTGTTGGGCAAGGACAGATAGTCCCGGTCGGTCAGCGCCACGGGAATGACCACGAGCACGGGAACGAACAGGAAGGCGAGCAGCAGCCAGGCGACAAGCTTGGGCAGCCCGCGTTCGAGCAGGCGTCGGCTGCGCGGCGTCATTTGCGGCCCCCTTCAAAGGCGGCGCGCAGAGCCGGGCTGCGCATGGCGAGCGCGATCAGGATGCCAACGACGAGCAGCAGCATGGTCGACAGCGCCGTCGCCACGCCCCAGCGCAGCGTCGAGGATATCTGCACGGAGATGTATTCTGCGACCATCAGCACCCGACCGGCACCAAGGATCGCCGGCGTAACCAGGAAGCCGAGTGAGAAGATGACGATGAACAGGCCGGCGATCGCTAGGCCGGGCATGGAGAGCGGCAGCCAGACGCGGAAGAAGATGGTGACCGGGCGGGCGCCAAGCGATCTGGCTGCCTGAATGATCCTGAGGTCGATCTCCGACAGATTGGCGTAGAGCAGCATGATGGCGAAGGGCATCATGTAATGCACCATGCCGACGATGACACCGAACTGGTTGTACACCAGTTCGAGCGGCTGGCTGACGGCTCCACTGCCGACGAGGGCCGAGTTAAGCACGCCATTGCGGCGCAGGATGGTGATCCAGGCAAAGGCTCGCACCAGCACCGATATCCAGAACGGCACCATGACCATGAACAGCGCGACGCGACGCGTGGCCGGCGGCATATGAACCAGCGCAAAGGCCACCGCGTAGCTCATGACGATAGTGAGCACGGTCGTCACAGCCGAGACGAACACGGTCGTGCGCACGACGCGGCCGATCGCGGCGTTCTGGAACAGGGCCACATAATTGCCGAGGCCAACGGTCGGCTCGGTGAAACTGAGCGCCAGCACCTGAAGGATGGGCAGCACATAGAGACACAGGGTCAAAAGCGCTGCCGGCACCGTCAGGCAGCAGGCCCAACGCTGGAATGAGGTCATGATCTTTCGAACCACCACCGGCCGTTGGCCGGTGGTGGTCTCCGATGGTTAGCGTGAGATGAAGTCGAGGAACTTGTTCTGCAGCTCGGCCTCGTTGTCGGCATAGTATTGCGCCGAGATCGGCAGGCCGGTCTTGGCGTTCTCGGGAGCCAGCGAATAGACCGCCTTGTCCTCGTCGGTCATCAGTGCCAGCGCCTTCGGGTTCGAGGGGCCGTTGCCCATGAGGCGCAACAGCGTCACCTGGCTCTCCGGATCTAACGACGAGTTGATGAAGTCGAAGACCTTCTTGCCGGCGGGGTTGCCCTTCGGCACAGACCAGGCGCTGGCGAACATCAGGTTCTGGTTCCAGGTCCAGGTGTAGTCCGGATTCTCCTTGCGCAGCAGGTTGGCACGCGTGTGCCAGATATTGCCCATGACCACCTCTCCGTCACGGAAGAGCTGCTGGCTCTGCGCGCCGGACTCCCAGAAGATCAGCTGCGGTAGCAGCGGCTCGAGCTTCTTGAAGGCCCGGTCGACGTCGAGCGGATACATCTCCTCCGGCTTGACGCCATCGGCAAGCAACACGGCTTCGAGCTGACCCTGAATCCACTTGCACATGGTGCGCTTGCCGGGAAACTTCTCGAGATCGAAGAAGTCGTTCCAGCTCGAAGGAGCAGTGGCGCCGACCTTCTTGGCGTCATATGCCAGCACGTTTGAGTAGGTGTAGTTGCAGATGCCGAACTCGGCCGCGAGGCCTTTGCCGACAAGAGACTTGTCGACGATGGAATAGTCGATCGGCTCGACATAGCCGCCCTTGCCGAGCACGACGGCGTCCACCATGCCGCCGTCCGTGGCATCCCAGGTGACGTTCTTGGAATCGACCATGGCGCGGATCGCGCCGGTCGCCGGGCCGGCGCCGTCGATGACGACCTCCATGCCGGACTTGGCCTTGAACGGCTCGCCATAGGCCTTCTGAAAGGCTTCGAGGGCAGCGCCGCCCCAGTTGCAGACGACGATTTCCGACGCCTCGGCGGAAGCCGGTCCCGGCTTGAAAGCGACTGCGATGCCAAGCCCGGCCATGGCGGTCATAAAGCCTCGGCGATCGATCTTCCCATTTCTAAATTTATCAAGCGCAATCAACGCTGCGTCTTGACCAAAGTGATTGATGGACATGTGTGTTCCCCTTTCACGTCCGCGGTCTAATTTCTTTCTCTCCCTCCCTGGCCTGCACCGGGAACCCATCAGAGCTTCCGGAGCCGGTATGCGCGATCTAACGTCCAGATGGACGGCGGTGTGGCGGCGCCACCGAACTGCGTATGACGAGTTCGACGCCGACCCGTTCAGTCACCGTTTCGGATTTCCGGCCGGCGATGAAATCGAGCAGCATGTTGACGCCGCGCGTACCGAACTCAGCTGCCGACTGACGCACCGTGGTCAGCGCCGGCGCGAGCAGGTCCGCATTGCGGATATCGTCGAAGCTGACGAGCGAAATGTCGTCGGGAATGCGGATACCGGCGTGCCGCGCGGCCCGCATCGCACCGGTGGCCAGCATGTCACCGAAGGTGAAGATCGCGGTGGGCGGATCGTCCTGTTCCATAAGATCGAGAAACGCAATCGAGGCAGGCGCCTCCTCATATGCGCAGAACCTTAGCAGCGCGGGATCGGCATCGAGACCGGCCTCCGCGAGCGCCCGCGTGAAGCCATCGAGACGTTCTGTGGTGCTGAGAAGCCCTCGCGGCCCTCCGATAGCGGCGATACGGGTATGGCCGCGCGATATCAGATGACGTGTCGCCAGGAGCCCGCCATGGACGTTGTCGGCGAACAGGCGCGGCGCCTTCGCGCCTGGCACATCCTCGTCGAGAAGCACGACGCTTCCGGTCTCGTTGATCCGCCGCAAAAGCCGGCCGTCATCATGATGGTTGGTGAGAAGCAATATGCCATCGACCTGCCGGTCTTCGATACGCGACAGGAAGGAGACTTCCTTCTCCACCAGGTTCCGGCTGTTGAACATCAGGAGGTTGTAGCCATGCCTTGCGGCCTCGGCCTCCGACGCGCTGGCGATCTCGGCAAACAGCGGATAGGCGATGTCGGCGGTGATGAGACCGAGCGTCTCGCTCTTGCCGCTGCTCAGTCTGCGGGCGATCGCATTGGGCCGGTAGCCTAGCCGCTCCGCTGCCCGCTGGATGCGGCTCGCCGTCGCCTCCGGCAGGCTGATCTGCCCGTTGAGATGGCGGGAAACGGACGTGACGGACACGCCGGCAGCCCGGGCGACGTCGCGAATGGTGGTTTTCAATCTTCCCGACAAGCGGCCCCACTCCCGCGAGACATGTGCAGACAACCGTTTAAGTAAACCGGTTTCACAAATGACCGAAAAAAAATCTCGCACGCCATCCGCAACCGAGGAAGAGCGAATGACGGCGGTGCTCACGAGGGATCTCCGGCTCGGAAGAATTCCTGGTGCTCGAGCTTCAAGCTCACCTGATCCAAATCGGCATTGCGGATGTGCGCCGCCATGAGCCGTGCGGCCTCGCCCATATTGCCGGCCCGAACCTCGTCGAAAATGGCACGGTGCTCGGCGATGATCGAGCGGATATGATCCGGCTTCATGCCGATCAGGAACTGGATGCGCATCATGTCGGCCGAAACGTGCTGGCACGCCGTCCACGCCCGCGGATGTGCGAAAGCCCCAAGTAGACCTGCATGGAAGGCCATGTCGGCACGGTGCAGGGCGCCCATGTCATCGCCGTGAACAAGACGTTCTTGCGCCCGAAGCGATAGCTCGATCTCGTCCAGCATGGCCGGATCGGGCCGGATGCCGCTGTTGGCTACGACTGCACTTTCAAGCGTGGAGCGAATGAACACCGCCTCACGGACACGCGCCATGTCGATCAGCGAGACGCGGGTGCCAGTTTGGGGTGAAATCTCGATCAGACCCTCATCGAAGAGCCGCGTGAAAGCCTCACGCACAGGGGTGCGGCTGATGCCGAGCGACTGAGCGACGTCTGTTTCCGAAATATTAGCACCGGGTGCGATGCGTGCGGTGATGATCGCCTCACGCAGCTCGACATAGGCCTTCGCCGAGATCGTGTTTCTACGCTCGTTCTGATCGGCCAGTAGTGAGGTGCTTAGGTTCAGCATGGCTGTATGCTGGCATTCAGGGTCGTTTCGAGTCAAGCGCATTTCTTGTGCAGATGCAAAATTGGCTCAATTTTCGATCAGCTTCCCGGCCTGACCAGCCCGGGAGGTGCGCGACCTTGTTCCAGCGCCGCAGCGACGGCTGCAATGGAGGCCGCAGCGCCCAGCGGCGTCGGCAGGCCGGCACGATGAGGCGTCAGCCGGATCCGTTCGTGCCGCCAGAACCAATGCTCGGGCGGCAGGGGCTCGACAGGAAAGACGTCCAACCACGCAGCGCCGAGTTGACCCCGATCGAGCGCAGCGCGCAGCGCCTCCTCGTCGAGGTGATCGCCGCGGCCGAGATTGACGACATAGGCGCCGGGCGCGAGGCGGGAAAACAGCCGGTCCGACAATATGCCCTTCGTTTCCGGCCTGGAGGGCAGGAGATTGACCACCACGTCGGCGCCGTCGACACAGGCGCTGAGCCCATCATCGCCATGCAGACAAGCGACGCCGTCGATGCTGCGGGGAGTTCGCGACCAGGCAGACACCGGGAAACCGGCTGCCGAAAGCCCTTGCGCGACATGCAGACCGAGCGGACCCAGCCCAAGGACGGCCACGCGCAGTGATCCGCGTGTCCGGTTCTGTTGATCTGGCAAGCGCCAGAAGCGGTCCTGCTGGTCCGCCCTGACAACGACGTCATCTTGCAGGAGCGCGAAGACCGCGTGCGTCGCATAGTCCAGCAGTTGCTCGGCCTGGCCTTGATCCTGCAGGCGTGCGATCGGAACATCGCCCGGGATGCGGGGATCATCGAGAAGTTGGTCCGTCCCCGCGCCGAAACAGAAGACGGCACGCAGCGATGGCGGCAACGCCGTCATATCCTTCGGCAAATGCCAGGCAACCAGCAAATCATAGTCGGCGCCCTCCGGCAGATCAGGCCATCGGACGAAGTCCGCCGACGGAAGCGCGTCGCGCAGCGCGCGCTCGAAGGGGTCGCTGTAGGCAAGCGGATCGGCGATGACGATCCGCATCGATCAATGTCCCTCGATGGGCATTCCCGCAAGCCGGCGCAGCGCCAGCCATTCCAGTTCCGCCGCGCCATCCGGATCCGCCTCATACTGCCTGGCGGTGCGCTCGCACACCTCCTTGCTCGGCAGGTGGATGGGACGCCCGCTACCGAGCGCCGAAAGCTGGATGCGGCATGCCCGCTCGAGGTTGTACATCAGGGAAAAAGCCTCTCCGATGGATCGCCCCACAGTCAACAGCCCATGGTTTCTCAGGATCATGGCGCGATTGGTGCCGAGATCGGCAACGAGGCGTTCCTGCTCGCCGGGATCGAGCGCGATGCCCTCGAACTCATGATAGCCGACCTGCCCATAAAACAGCAGCGATGTCTGGTTGAGCGGCAGAAGCCCCTCCTCAAGGCAACTGACCGCGACACCGGCGGCGGTATGAGTATGCATCACGCAGACCGCGTCCGGGCGCGCGGCATGGACCGCCGTGTGAATGACGATGCCCGCCGTGTTGATCGGCGCCTGCTGGCCGCGCATCTGCTGGCCATGGTGATCGATCACCGCCAACGATTCCGGCGTCACCTCTCGAAAAAGATCGCCGTAGCGGTTGATCAGCAGGAGTTCCGGCTCTTCGGGCAGACGCGCGGATATGTGCGTATGGATGATGTCATCCATCCCAAACCGGGCGATCAGCCGATACGCCGCCGCCAGATCTTCGCGCATAGCCATTTCAGCAGTCGAAATCATACCGGATCGTCCTTTCTGTTGATCATTTTCGAATACTTGAATTCCTGTATACAGTCAACGAGCTGGACGGGACCTGCAGCCCACAACGGCGACCAACTCTCCATGGTTTTCACATAAAGTAGGTTGGATCAGATCAGAGCGGCCGATGTCCATGCGAGGTCGCGGCGATCTGGTATGCGGAATCGAAGGATACCAGCGCCTGGGTGGAAAAAGCTTCCTGCGGAAATTTGACGGCCAGTTGGGTTGACGATGGCCGTCTGCGAAATGACTAAACGGCGCTTAAGATCAGAGCCGCGATTATCTTCGCCGGGCCACGCAGATAAAGAACATCTGGGTTCGTTACGGCGAATGAACGGCCTTTCAGCCGATTTAAACAGTTCTCAAAACTGGGTTGCTTGTATCCAAATGATAAGGCTGTCCGTCCGGCCTGACAGCATGCTCACTCCTGTAATCGCGCTCTTTTGCGCGTAAAGAAAGGGAACAGCACAATGATGAAAAAATCTACGCGCCGCGTAGCCACTTCACATTTGAACGGTCTTATTGCAGGTCTCATTGTCACTTGCGCCGCCGCGACATCGGCCCTTGCGCAAGAAAGTGCTTGCAAGCCATCCAAGATCGATCTCGGCGACGGCAAATTCATCGAATCAAACTGCGAGCCACTGAAAATCGCGTTTCTGACAGCAGCCACGAACAACACACATCTGCAGGCCGGCATTAAGGGCGCGCAGGACGCTGCCAAGGAAATTGGCGCAACACTCGACGTGTTCGACCCGAACTGGAGCCCGACGGTTCAGTACAACCAGGCCCAGAATGTCATTTCCAGCGGCAAGTACAATGCGATTGTAGCCGAGATGAACGACGGCAACCAAGCCTGTAAGATTCTAACTGAAGATGCTCCGAAGGCCGGCGTTCTGGTGGCAGTTGCCAATCTACCGCTCTGCAACCGCGCCAGCAACGAGGGTGATGAGCTCTGGTCGCCCGGCACGCTGAATTTCGTCGGAGGCTCACAGGGCCGCGAGGCATTCCGCAGTTGGATCATGTCGATTGCCGAAGCCAACCCCGGTCCCCAGAAGGTTGCCGTCCTGACCGGACCGGACCTCAACGCCAACACGATCAACACCGAACTTGCACTTAAGGACGTCCAAGAGAAATATCCGGATTTCAAGGTCGGTGCCGTGGTCAAGACCGACTATTCGGTTCTGCAAGGCAATCAGAAGACCTTGCCCCTCTTCCAGGCCAATCCCGACCTGACAATCTTCATCTCCAATTATTCAGACATGACGCGCGGCGCCGTCCAAGCGGCCCGCCAAGTCGGCCTTAACCGCAAGATGAAGATCTATGACAATGGCGGCAACATCTGGTCGTTCCAGGCCGTACGCGAGGACCTGATCGATAGCACCAGGACTCTTCTGCCCTATACCGAGATGTATGAAGCGGTCAAAGCGCTTGGCCAAGCCTGGAAGGGCGAGAAAACCCCACGCTTCGTGCCGCTTGCAGCCTACAACATCGATAAGGAAACGGTCGCCAAGTACGAACCGCAATACTGACGCGCAATAGGCCGGTCCTGGAGACCGGCCTTACGCTCCCAGTTTCTTGCGTCGAAGCCAGGGCGGTAACATGAAGGCCGATTGACCGTAGGGCGCAGGCGAAAGAATGCGCTGTTCGCCATGCTGGATCTGGTAGATCAAATGGGCCTGACTGATAGAGGGATCGACCGACGTATCCGGATAGGACTGGGCGCACTGGCCCACATTGTCGAAGAAGTAGGCGCCATTCACACCCCGATGGATCACCGAGCGGATTTCGGGAATGACCTTGTCGAAGGCGCGGGGATTGTTGGCGCGCGTCCACGCCGTGGCGAGAATATTGACCCTGTCATAGGCAAGGCCTGCATGGGAATGACCGGGCTTCTGGCCATGCATGCGCTCGTAGCGCTCGGCAAAACCTATCGCTAACTGGTCGGAATACAAACCCGTCGTCGTCGCCCAGATTACACCTTCAGCACTGTGGCCGAGCTGCTGCCTATAGGCGGGGATAGAGGGTCCGTAAAGCGTATAGACAAGCGCATTCGCCGGGCGGCTCAGGAAATGCTGCAGGAAGGAAATACTTTCCTCGGGAAAATAGTAGGCAAGGAATATCGCGGCAGGATCGCTGCGATGCAGCTTGTCCATTACTCCATTCCAGTCGATGTTTCGGAACGGCAGATCTTCCAGAAGATCGACCTTGAAGCCGGCCTTGCGGGCCATCCGCTCCAAGGTCATGAAGCCGATATCCATGCGCGACCAACGCGGCTGAATCACCACCACGCGCCGCGACTGCGGGATCCACTTGCGGCTTTTTTCGAGCTCGGACAGGAACTGGATGAATCGCGGGCCGTAGTTGATGTCGCTCGGACAAAGCTGGAACACGTTGCGCAGTCGATGACGGTCCTGCCGCACGCGATCAACCATGGCCTCCATGGTGGCACAGTGAAGATAGGGCGCGCCATATTCGGCCAGCACGTCCTGCACACTCTCTTCGGCGCAACTATAGCCGGAGGTAATTGCGTCGACCTCGGCATCGACCAGCGACTTCACCGCCCGGACGACGTCAGCCTCATCGCCCACATCGCATTCGGCGATCTTAAGCTCGATCCGGCGGCCGGAAACACCGCCGCGGCGGTTGATTTCGTCCACGGCCAGCCGCGCGCCGTTCAACATCTCATAGGCATCAGCTGAGGCGAGCCCCTGGGTGGAAAGGGGCGTACCGATGAGAATTGGTCGTCTGTCCAATGAAGAGCTGACGAAGGAACGCACGGTGTCGTGCGGCAGCGGCACACGGCTGTCGACTAGGCCGGCGGTGAGCGGCATGAGGTTGCGCCCGCCACCCGGTGTAGGCAGGCGCAGTAGCCCGAGATCGGTGGCAAGGGTCGCTGCGCCGGTCCGGCTGACCTGTCCGAGCTTGACGAGAATCCGTTCGTTGTGGGTCGTCACGGTCCGCTGGCTGGTCTCCAGACAGGCGGCGATGTCCTGGTTGGAAAGACCACCCGCAATCAGCGTGAGCACGTCGAGTTCACGCAACGTCAACCCGAAGGGCGGCTCGATGGGTTTGGCGATCAGGTTGCTGCGTTGCTCGCCCGAAGCGGTGACATCAAGCTCGATCCGCACCGCAAACCAGCGCTTGTCGCTGTCGATCCAGACGAAGCGGACGAGGTCGCGGCCGCTTCCCGCGAGGCCTTTGGCAAAATTCTTGAGCTCGGGCCGCGCGGCGAAGAAGCGGTTGGCGCTTTCGCTCTCGGTCGCGTCTATCAGTCCTTCCCCATTGATCGACGCGCGGAAATAGCCCGCGGAATCCGAACCGGAAAACCATGATGTTTCTCGGTTCTGAACAACCAATCTCACACTCATTTCATGCTCCGATCACCGCTCCGTGCAGTTTGTCGACGGGAAGTTCGCGTGCCGCGTCGGTAGGTTTACGTATTTCGCCTCCCTACCGTTTTCTTCACCTTCCACGGACCGGCCGTGAGATCGGTTAACCGGTACTCTTATCAAAATGCACGCAAAAGATGCATTCCTCACCAGAGCGGAACCGTACATAATGGAAGCTTCAAGCACAATTGCATGGAGACGAGATTCATCAAATCCTCAGTTTCGGGCGCCGGCCAAGATTCTATCCTGCGCGGCAAACGGCATCGCACAGTTCATTTCCAGGCACGGAACGAGCGCTCATGAAATTCTGTGGTCCGTCGGGATGGATGAGGCCGATACGCGCAAGGAGCGCGAAATCCTGGATCTGGGAGCATATTGCGAGCTGCTCGAAACGGCGTCTCGCAAAACCCAGAACGACAACTTCGGTCTTCACTACGGCCGCGACTTCACGCCGGACAGGCTGGGCCTGATCGGAGAAATCGCCGTTTCATCGCCGACCCTTGCAGACGCACTCGGCAATCTGGTCAAGTATTTCCCCTACCACCAGCAGAACACCTTGGTCGCCTTCCATCGGCGAGAGGAGCTCTGGCATCTCGAATACCGGATTCTCGACGGCTTCATCCTGCAGCGGCGGCAAGATGCCGAGCTGACGATCGGAATGTATCTGAACATCATTCGCCGGGTCATGAACGCAGCGTGGTCGCCGGACGAAGTGCATTTCGAACATCCGCGACCGGAAAACTGGCGCGAGCATGAGACCGTGTTCAATGCGCCAGTCTATTTCAACATGAAGACCAATGCATTGGTCTTTCGCGAAAAGTCGATCGCACGGACGGCAGCAGACTGGGATACGGGCCGCATGCATGCGCTCTGCGAAGCGCTGATGCAACTGACCGGCGGCACAGGGACACTCGGGTTGAACCGACGGGTGGTTGGGGAAATCCGGGCGCAATTGCCCTCCGGCTATCCCCATATCGAAGATGTGGCCGAAGCGCTCAAGATGCCGCGCTGGACGCTGCAGCGTCGGCTGGCGGCCGAGGGACAAATCTTTTCCGCGCTCGTGGAGGAGACACGTCGTCGCCTTGCCCTGCTCTATCTTGCTCAGACGCATCTCATGATTAACGATATCGCCAACATCCTTGGCTATTCGGAGCTTAGCGCCTTCAGCCGCGCCTGCGCGCGATGGTTCGACGCCTCCCCCTCAAAGATGCGGGCAATGAGCGTACAAGCCGCGACGACCAGAAGATTGGCGCCGTGTCTAAACTGAGTGCTCAATTGTCAAACTCAGGATTGAGTATCCGACTACAATCAGCCCCAGCGATAATCCGCCACGATGGGGAGTGGAGATGAAATTACAAGGTAAGCTGGCGCTGGTGACTGGCGCCTATCGCGGCATCGGGAGAGCCTGTGCCGAAGCGATCGCCCGCGAAGGGGCGCGCGTGATCGCAACGGACATATTTACCGAAGCACCGTCCTACGACACCGATATTCTCTATCGCCAATGCGATGTCGGCTCGGAAACTGACTGGGAACGGATCGGTCGGGAGATTGATGCCGGGGATGGGAAAATCGACATTCTGGTGAATGCCGCCGGCGTTGCGCCAACGAAAGACGGCGTTCATGACGTCACCATGGCCGATTGGGATTTTATCCTGCGGGTGAACCAGACCGGCGTGATGCTCGGCATGCGCATGGCAACCGCCCGCATGCTCGGCAAGGGATCGCTTTCCATCGTCAACATCTCGTCGATCTGGGGACAGGTCGCCGGTACCGGGCAGATCGCCTACCATGCCAGCAAGGGAGCGGTCATCAACATGACACGCAACGTAGCGGTCACCTATGCCAAGCAGGGAATCCGCGCCAACGTCATCCTGCCGGGTCTCATCGATACCGAGATGGTGCGCGCCCAGAAACCGGAAATGAATGCGGCGACACTCGCACTCACACCCATGGGCCGTATCGGACGGCCTGAGGAAATCGCTGACGGAGCCGTATTCCTTGCCAGCGACGCATCCTCTTTCGTGACTGGCGCCGTCCTGCCGATCGACGGCGGATTTACTGCACAATAGGAAATATCATGAACAACAATACGGATTATCATCCGCTTGCCGGGCGGACTGCACTGGTCACAGGTGCCGCCCGAGGCATTGGAGCAGCCATTGCTCAACGGCTCGCCAGTGAAGGTGCCCTTGTATATCTCGGCGACATCCTGGAAGGCGAAGGTGAAAAAACGGCCGCGCACCTGGACAGGACGGGCGTGTTCCAACCTCTCGATGTGACGTCTGAAGCACAGTGGGCCGCCATGATGGAGCGGATTGCCCGCGACGTCGGCCGCCTCGACATTCTCGTCAACAATGCCGGAATCTACGGGCCGGCCTCGCTGCAGGACGAGACGGCTGATGGCTTCCGACGCATGTTCGAGATCAACCAGTTTTCGATCTTCTGGGGTATGAAATGTGCCGTGCCCCTTATGTCGCTGGGCGGCTCCATCATCAATCTTTCATCGATTGGAGGCATGGTCGGCTACAAGGGCACATTTGCTTATGCCGGCGCGAAATGGGCCGTGCGCGGCATGACGAGGTCGGCAGCCCGCGAGCTCGCGCCCCTGAAAATCCGCGTCAACACCGTTTGCCCAGGCGTGATCGACACACCAATGTTCTATGAAAACGACCCCGCACAGCTGTCGCAGTTCCTGCAGTCCGTGCCGCTCGGCGCCCTGGGACTGCCGAAGGACATTGCATCCGCGGTCGCCTATCTGGCTTCGGACGAAGCGCGCTACATCACTGGTTCCGACATCCTCGTCGACGGCGGCATGCTCGCCTGAGCTTCCCCCCAGAGGACCTGACAGGTCCAATTCCTGTCGTATTGCGCTTTGAACTCTCTGTTTCAAGGGGCTTTTTGGACTGCAATACAACTGCCGCAACCGGAAGCAAAAGCCGGTGAGCCTCGACAGCTCACCGGTTCACGAAGCCAAGTTTCACGCCCGCAGGTCATCTGCCCGGCGTAAGCACGATCCGTTGTTCGGTCGCCTCATCCACACGCCCCTGCGAATACAGGAGCGGCACGAATTCGCCACGCGACCACTTTTCGGCGAGATCGCCATAATGTTTGGAGGAGGGATTTCCGGATTGGCCGGGTGCGTTGATGCAGAGACTGTTGTCCCACGCGCCGACATCGACGACGACTCGGACGGATGCGCCGAGCGTGACGCGGAAATCCGATATCCGGTACGACGCATTCATGGGGCTAGAATCGCTCCCGCCCTTCTCAAGGGGTCCAACGTCACCGTTCAGGCGCAACTTCTCCTTGTATATATTGCTCGTCGCATGAATGAAATGCGCCTGGTGCAAAGTCCCCCAACGCCAGCCGGAGGGAACAACGCCGAGCATATCGCGGCACTCCACCAAGGCCGTTTCGAGCGTGGAGGCGAGGAGCGCGTCGCGCGCTGCCACAGGGTCCGTTCCCAGTCGATGATCCGGCTTCTCCATTAGGGCGAGCACAGCCTCCGGATCTCCGGGTAGCAGGAGCGTCCGGACGGACGGGTTATCGGTGATCAGCCGGAACAGTCCGGGCCGCAGATGCTTGCTCCACCAGACTTCGAACAGGGCGGCACTGGCACTGTCGGCATCTAAACGGTGATTCCAACCTTCAAAAATAGCCTGGGCCTCGGCCACGCTGGCCGCCGTCGATGCGTCCAGCATTCTGAGAAGCCTAACCAGTCGACGTGCTGCAAGCGAAGTGCTGTCTGCCTGCAAGGCCCCGGAGGAGCGGATACTATGCCTGCTGTCACCGGACAGCACCTCCGATATGCGATCGGCACGCGAACGTTCCAGCCACTCGTATCCGATCTGCTTTTCGCTTTGATCCCATTCAGCCGGCAGATTGGGTTCGTTGGCGGTTGCAAGGAAGCCAGTCTCCGGGTTGCTGACGGCCGGCAGTTCAGCTGCCGCGAAATAGCCGTTCCACTCGTAGCGCCCGTCCCCGGGTACGGGCAAGAGGCCGTCCCAATTGGGCCGTACCGGGCTGAAGCCGGCGACGACCCAGCCGATCGTTCCGCCCTTATCGGCGTAGACCTGATTGGTCGCGGGCACGCCCCACCTTGCCATCGTGTCGCGAAAATCGGCAAAGCACTTTGTGCGCATCGAGGCGATCGACGCGAAATAGGGTGCTGTGCCCGGATCGAACCAGACCGACTTGATCGCATAGGCCCGGTTGAGCGATGCATCCTCATAAACCACCGGTCCATGACGGGTGAAACGCAACGTGAGCGCGGTCGAAGAGCCGTCCCTGAGCGCGATATGCTCCTGAAGCACCACCATTCGCTCCCAGTTGCCGCCATAGCGATAGAGATCCCGGTCTTCAGGCGAGATTTCGTAGACATAGACGTCTTCCTGGTCATGGCCGAAAAACAGCGTAAGGCCGAATGCGCTGTTGCCGTTGTGGCCAATACATATGCCCGGCAGGCAAGGTTCACCGGCGCCTATGACGTCGAATTCCGGGCAGGTCAGATGCACGAGATAACGCAATGAAGGAATAGCATGGGTGCGGTGCGGATCATTGGCCAGGATCGGTCGGCCGCTCTCGGTGCGGCTGCCATGGATAACCCAGTTGTTGGATCCTTGCGCTGACGCGTCTCGCACCACCTCGCCGGTCCCGGCAACCTTTCGCCACAAACCGGCCTCGTCCAGCTGTGCCGACAGCCGCTGCTCTTCGAAAGTGACAGCGGCGAGTGCAAGCTTGAACGTGTCAGTCACCTCCAGCGGGATTTCATCCAGTATTATGCCGTCCGCGACAAATGGATCCTTGGCGGGCACGAGCGCCTGGCGCAACTCATCTATGCCGGCGTCGGTGCGGCTCATGACATTGGCGCGGATTACCTCGGAAAGGGCGTTGCGCATGAGGGAATGGCTGCGGATGCGCACCACATCCTCGGCCTTCCACCGGGCGGGAGACGTACCGAAAAGAGAAAATTCCGGCGGCAGTTCAGCATCGCCCCTATCGATCAGATCAACATAGGCATTGATGCCTTGGACGAACGTGGTGGCGATTTCCTCTGCATCCTCGCAATAGGCATCCCATTCCGTCTGCATGTCGCCACGGTAGAGGAACAGGCGCGCGGCACGATCCTGTTCGAGATAGCCGGGGCCAAAATCGGCAGCCAACAGGCCAAGGCCGCGCTTGCGCCAGAGATCGATCTGCCAAAGCCTGTCGCGGGCGGCGTTGTATCCTTGCGCGAAAAACAGGTCACGTTTGTTTTTTGCACGGATGTGGGAGATGCCCCACTGGTCGATGTAAATGGACACGTCGTCCGCAAGACCGGAAAGAACTATCGCGTCTGGCGTCATCATTTCGTCCTGGCCTGCACGGCCGCCCGCTGAATTGGAAACGGGAGGTGCCGTGACCGGCACCTCCCTGTGAAGTTCTGGATCAGGATTCGGCAGTGTCTGCCGGCAGGGACGGTGTCTTGCCCTGCTTCCAGTGCCGTACATAGTCACCCATGCGGGTGAAGCTCACCCCTGGCTTGTCCTTCACGTAGTCGATGAACTGTTCGAGGACCAGCATTCGATGACCCCGGCCGATCGTCTGCGGATGCATCGTCGCGATGAAGACGCCTTCGCCGATCCGGTCGTAGAGGAAATCGAACTCGTCCTTCCACATCTGCAGGAGGTCACGCGGCGTAATCACGCCCTGGTTGGTGCTGGATTTGCCGACGACATATTCGAATTGCGGGAAATCGTCGAGGTGCCACGCCACCGGCATTTCCACGAGATCGACTGGCTTGCCGAAGACATAGGGGCCATCCTTGGTCCAGCTGTCGCCAACGCGGCACCAGTAGGGCTGGAAGTCGCTGCCCATCATGCTGCTTTCGTATTCGAAGCCGTGTTCGAGAAGCAGCGGCACGGTCTGCGGGCTGTTGTCCCAGGCAGGGGAACGATAGCCGGTCGGACGGATGCCGGCGACCTTGTCCAGCGCCTCGAAGCCCTTTTCGAGAATCCAGCGCTCCTTGTCGGCGGAGACCGAGGCCGGGTTTTCATGGACCCAGCCATGATGGCCGATTTCATGACCGGCTGCGGCGACCGCCTCTACCGTCTTCGGGAACGCATAGGCCGTATGCCCCGGAATGTAGAAGGTCGCGGGGATCTTCTCGGCTTCGAGCGAAGCCAGGATGCGGCGCACGCCGACCGGTCCGAACTCCCCGCGTGACAGCATGCTCGGCGAATTGGAATCGAAAGTGCCAATCCAAAGCGAATAGGCATCGAAGTCGAAGGTAAGGGCGATTCTGACGTCTTTCTTCATACTGCTGACTCTCTCTTTTCGTTGAACTGTTAGGTCCGCATCTTGCGGGCATAGATGTCGAGGGCGACAGCCGCGATTACGATGAGGCCCTTGGCGACGAGCTGGTAGTTCGTATTGATGGCGAGCGAATCGAAGACGTTGGTCAGCGTCGCGATGATCAGAAGGCCGACGGCCGTCCGCCACAGGGCCCCTTCCCCGCCGAGCAGCGAGGTTCCGCCGATGACGACGATGGCGATCGCATCGAGTGCCAGGCTACCGCCCATATCGGCCTGCCCAACGCCGAGGCGCGACGACAGAATCATACCGCCTACACCCGAGCAGATCGCCGTCAGCACATAGGTGCTGGCCCGGTAGAGATCGACGGGAATGCCCGATAGGCGGGCCGCTTCCTCATTGCCGCCCAGGGCATAAATCGACCGGCCGTAGACGCTCCTGGAGAGGATCGCGGCACCCACCGCGAACGTGATGAACAATATCCAGATGGAGATCGGCCAACCGAACCAGGAGCCCGTTCCCAGATCGCCGAAATTGAAATCGTTCGGCACCTGCGGGGCGGAGTTGGAATAGATGTAGGCGAGCCCGCCGAAAACCGAGCCGGAACCAAGCGTGGCGACGAAGGCATTAACCTTCAGCCGGGTCACGATCAGCCCGTTGATGATGCCACATATGGCACTGACGGTGACCACCGCCGCTGCAGCGCCCCAGAGGCCGAACACATCCGCGCGGTTTGCGAACACCACTGCGCCAAGCGCGAAGATCGCCGCAACGGACAGATCGAACCCACCGCCGATGATTACGAATGTCATGCCCACCGCCACGATGCCCACCGGAGCGGACTGGCTGAGGATGTTCTGGATGTTCTGAAGCTCGAACACGCGCGGATAGAGAAAGGCGCTGACGATGAGGAGCAGCAAGAATGCCCACAAGACACCGTATTGGAGCATCACATCCCGGCTGAAGAACCGCATTTCCTTGGGGGTGGTGCTGACGTTGATGGCAGAGTTCTGTGCGTTCATCTTAATGGACCCTGAAAGCGGCGTGCAGGATATCGCCGACTGCAACGGTTGACCGAGACTGATCGAGTTCGGCGACGGCCTGGCCCTCGGACATGACAACGATCCGGTCGCTGATCGCGATGACCTCCTCGAGGTCCGAGGAAACGACGATGATGCCGACCCCTTCATCTGCGAGGGCTCTGAGCGTGTTCATGATCTCGTCCTTGGCACCGATATCGATACCGCGCGTCGGCTCGTCCACAAGCAGGATGGAGGGAGAACAGAAACGCACTTTGCCCAGCAGCACTTTCTGCTGGTTGCCACCCGAAAGGTGCCGGACAATGGTTTCGAGGCGAGTTTCGGGGTAGCCGAATTCACGCGCGATCTTGCGGGACTTTTCCCGGATCATGGTGTTGGACAGGAAGCCCATGCGGGAGACCTGCTTCATGTCGGCCATGACAACATTGTCCATGGCGCGCATGCCAAGCACGAGGCCTTGCGCCTTGCGGTCTTCGGGCACCAGAGCGATGCCCGCACCCAGCGCCCGCCGCGGATCATTGGGCCAGGGACATGCCTCGCCGTTGATGACAAGCGTGCCGGTGCTGCGCGGCTCGAGACCAGCCAGAGCTCGCAGTAGGCTGGTCCGGCCAGAGCCGACGAGACCACCAATGCCGAGGATCTCACCGCGTTTCAGCGTGATGCTGACATTCTCGATCGCGCCCGGCACGGTGACCTTGTCGGCCTGCAACAGGAACGGCATGCCTGCAGGAACCGGCGGCCGCTCGACGCGACGGTTCTCTACCACGTCATGGCCGACCATGGCGCGGATAAGCGAAGGCTTGTCCCAGTCGGAACGGTCGCCGCTCGCTGAAAGCGATCCGTCGCGGAAAACCGTGACCGTATCGGATATGTCCAGCACTTCCTCAAGATTGTGGCTGACGAACATCATCGTCGTACCGTGATCCTTGAGCTGCCGCATGATCTTGAACAGCGCTTCGCGCTCGGGCGGGGCAAGCGACGTGGTCGGCTCGTCGAACAACAACAGCCGCGCCTCGGACTGGATGCCTCGCATGATCTCCAGCATCTGCTGGTCGGCAACCGAAAGCGTTCCGGCCAACACATCCGGACGGATGCGAACATCAAGTCTCTCACACAGCGTGTCAAAATCACGGCGCATCGACTTTTCATCGAGCATGCCAGACCGGGAGATCGGCTGGCCGAGGAAGACGTTCGCCACGGCAGACAGACGCGGAACAATCGTCAGTTCCTGATAGATCGCCGTGATGCCCAGACGCCGCGCCTGCCGCGGCTGGCCAAAGACGTGCGGCTGACCGAAGATGCTGACATTCCCGGCGCTGGGAACGACACGACCGGCGATTACCCCGAGAAAGGTGGATTTCCCTGCGCCGTTCTCACCAATCAGCGCATGGATACTACCGGCCTTGGCCTCCAGGCTTACGCCCTTGAGCGCCATGGTGCCACCATAGCGCATCTGGACGCCATCTGCGCGCAACGCAATGGGACTGGAGGCGCTTGGGCCAGCCGATGCCACTGCGCCGGCAGCGGTGTTCACGTCGAACATTAGACTCGCCCCGTAGCTCGCCGCGCCTGAATGATCAGTATTGCGGTTCATTGTTCTTGACGGTCTCCGCATCGATCTTGATCGACTTGGTGGGCGTAAATCGTGCAACCGGCGTGCCTGTCCATGCGTCTCCGAGCTGCTTCACGGCGAGATAGGTTTCGGTATAGGGCTCGATCGTCCGGGTGCTGGTGATCTGCCCGGCTGCGACCGCCTTGAAGGCCCAGTCATTGCCGCCGCTGTCATAGACCTTGAGCTTGTCGAGCAACCCCACCTGCCGGGCTGCCTGGACCGCGCCGCGCGTCATATCGGAATAGTTGGAAATGAAGATTGTGAGATCAGGATTGGCTTGGAAGAGCGGAAGGGTCTTCTGGTTTCCCTGCACCACAGAATAATCCGTGCGCACGACTGCAATGACCTTGAACTCAGGGTACTTTTCCTGGACATCCTTGAGGGCGAGATCGGTGTTGATCGTGTTGGAGTTCAGATCCGGACCGGTGACCACGGCAACCTGCTGCGGCCCCGGATTTTCCTCTGCAATGGACATGATCCAGTCGCGGAACGCCGTGCGGCCCTGCGAGCCACCGACAAAATTCAGCGTGCCCGGAGCCCAGAGCTCGTCACCCTCGTTGGTGCCGCGGTTGCAAAGGGGCTGATTGGTGACTGCAACGAGGACGCCGGCTGCCCGCGCTGTATCGGTCATGATGCCGCAGGCCTGGTTGCCGTCGTTCATTTCGGCAAGGACGGCATTGTACTGGCCGCCGGAAATGATGTTCTGCGCCTGGTTGAATTGGGTCGTCGGGCTCCAGTTCGGATCGAAAACGTCCAACGTGGCGCCGATTTCCTTTGCGGCATCCTGCGCTCCTTTGATCTGCGCCTGGAGATGGGTATTGTTGGTCGCAGCGATCATAAAGGCGATCTTGAGCGGCTCGCAGCCGCCCATCACCGACTTGCCGTCGCCGAGATCTATGGCATGCCGCTCGCAAGCGACCTGAGCTCGTGCCGGAACCACCGTCGTAACCGTCGAGGCCAAAAGAAGGCCAGCCGTGACCGGCAGGATGCTGCCGAGTGAGAACATTCTGATCATGCTGCGAACCCCTTTATTGTAACTGGCAGACACCAGATTTTTAATGGGGACATTATTCACAGGCTGAGAGGTTTCGACTTAACACTTCAGCACATTCTCAATCGGCAATGCCATCAGGTCGAAAAGCCGTATCCGTCTATCCCCGTTGACACGGCGCCATGCTCGATGACGCCCTCGACCATCTCATCCTTAAGGGTGACGCCGGTTTGCCCAATCTTGCGGGCCTGCTTCAGAAGCCAGGCGATCTTCGCCGCAGCCTGGGCATGGCTGAGGCCTCCATTGGCATGAATGTTGGAAATGCAGTTGCGGTCGGAATCCATTCGCCCGATAGCTGGCTTGCGGGTGATATAGACGCCAAGGCTGTCGGAAACGCTCAAACCCGGTCGCTCGCCGATCAGGACGACGCAAAATTCGGCCCCGAGACAGGCCCCGATCTCATCGCCAATCGCTACCCGTGCCTGGCTGGCAATGACCACCGGGCCGACGGACCAGCCTTCCAATCGCTCGACTGCTAATTTCAGAACGGGCGCCACATGTTGCTCGACCGCGCGCGCGGAAAGCCCGTCGGCGACCACGAAGACTACATCACAGCCGATCGCGGGAAGGTCGATCAGGCATTCAGCATGCAGCCGGCGACCCAGGTCGGGGCGCCTGAGATACGTGCCGCGATCCGGCGTCTGGCTACGGACGAGGCGGCTGGGTAGCGGCGCGACCGCTCGCGCGATGCCCGCCGCATCCAGCGGCTCATGAATGGCGTCCCGGGCCAGGGCATAAGCCTGCTGGAAATCGAGTACGCTCCTGGTGGGGGCGGTGCCGTCTGCTGTTGCAACGCCGACGCGCGATGGCGTCAGGGTACGGAGATTTCCGAAAAGATTGGCAGGAGTGCTCATGATGCGAGGCCCACCGCATCGACCATTCCCAGCATCCGGTCGCGCGGATAGTTCGGCAATGCCCGCCCGCCGGAGAGCCGGATCAAATCCATCTCCAGCAGCCACGTCTCAAACTCCGGCGCGGGGCGAACGCCAAGATTCTTTCTGAGAAAGGTGAGATCTTCGAAAGAGGCGCTTTGATAGCTCAGCATGACATCGTCGGAGCCCGGCACCGTGATGATGAAATTCACGCCGGCAACGGTCAAAAGCGTGATCAGGGTATCGATATCGTCCTGATCTGTCTCGGAATGGTTGGTGTAGCAGGCGTCGCAACCCATCGGCAAACCGAGCAGCTTGCCGCAGAACAAGTCCTCGAGACCGGCGCGAATGATCTGCTTTCCATCGTAGAGATATTCCGGCCCGATAAAACCCACGACCGTGTTGACCAGAAGGGGCTGGAAATGCCGTGCCACGGCATAGGCACGCGCCTCCATGGTCTGCTGGTCGACCCCATGATGCGCGTTGGCCGACAGGGCCGCACCTTGGCCGGTTTCGAAATACATCACGTCGTTGCCGACGGTGCCTCTTCCCAACGACAGGGCTGCCTCCTGGGCCTCCTTCAGAATAGACAGGCTGATGCCGAAGCCTTCATTGGCTGTCTGACTGCCGGCGACCGACTGGAAGACAAGATCGACAGGCGCCCCCATCTCGATCAAGCGTATCGTGTTGGTGACATGGGTCAGAACGCAGGACTGGGTCGGCATCCGATAGGCTTGGCGAAGCTCATCAAGCATTCCGATCAGCCGTGCGCTGTTTTGCATATTGTCCGTCGCCGGATTGATCCCGATGACGGCGTCACCAGCACCATTCAGCAATCCGTCAAGGATGGCGACAGCAATGCCTTTCAAATCGTCGGTCGGATGGTTTGGCTGCAGCCGCGTCCCAAGGCGGCCCTGGAGACCAAGCGTATTGCGAAAGGTCGAAATGACTGTGCACTTTCGGGAGACTGCAATCAGGTCCTGGTTGCGCATGAGCTTGGAGACAGCTGCAATCATTTCTGGCGTAAAGCCGCGCGCTCCCGCCTTGAGCGTATGAGCATCGGCCTCGAACGATAGCAACCAGTCGCGAAATCCCCCGACCGTCATTGTGGAGAAGGGAGCGAATGCCTCGGCGTCATGAGTGTCCGCAATGAGCCGCGTCACCTCGTCCGTCTCGTACGGAACAACGTTTTCGGCTAGAAAGCTTGCCAAAGGCAGGTCGGCCAGAGCATACCGCGCGGCCACGCGCTCAGTGTCGCTCTGCGCTGCAAGGCAAGCCAGTTCATCACCGGAGCGCCTCGGCGAGGCTGCTGCGAGCAGGGACGAGAGACCTGAAAACCTATAGCTCTGCCCGCCTGCCGATGCTCTGTAAGTCGCCATCTCGCCAATTCCAACTGTTGCACCGCACAATGATATCCCGCAACCGGCGCCGCCATTTGACAGTGCAGCACATTCCGTTTTGTCGCTGATTCAAGTAACGGACCTCGACGGATCGTGGTCTTAGGGTTTCCGCCTTCGAGAACGTAGTGCTGCCGCAGACGGGGCGTTGCAACATCCACTGGATACGGGGACTCGCGCGCGTGACGGCGTAGAAATGCAAGCGTTCAAGTAGGCAATTTGCCGATACTAATTATGGCGTCGACTAACTTCTCCCGCTGCGGATTCCTTGCGCCGCCCCGTCGCCAAAAAACGACATATTCATAGGTCGCCGGGGGATGAAAGGGCACAACTTTCAAGTTGAACAGTGCGCACTGTCGAGCGATGAATTCGTTCGCGATTGAAATTCCCAAACCTTCTGCCACATACCCAGCGACAAAACCGACAGCGTCGGTCCGAACTTTTATGACCGGGTCGCTTCCCTCGTAGAGCAATGCGTTCAATCCGGTTTGATGAGATGCGAACTCCCGTTCCAAAATTATCAGACGTTCCCCAGAGAGGTCATCGACGGTGACCTTGTCCTTGTCCGCCAATGGATGCTCTGGGGGAACGAGACAGACACTCTTGCTCATTGCAATTGTACGCCATTCAAAAAAGCGATCATCAAGGGGCAGCCGCGAAATCCCGATGTCGGCCTCCTGCGTTAATATGCTCTGTGCGATCTGATCGTACCCCTGAGCGCGGACATAGAAATCCAGCGAAGGTTCTGTTCGATCGAATTCCTTGATCAGCCTGGGAACAAGCGACAGGCAAACCAGATGAGGCGCCGCAATCGTCATACTGCCCCTCACGGTGCCGAAGGATCCAGTTATCTCCTTTTCTATTCGAATCAACGTTTCAAAATAGCGGTCGATCTTGTTGTAGATTTCAATCGCGCGCGTTGTGGGAATGAGGCCACGCCGATCCCTCACAAACAGCTTTTCGCCCACCATTTCCTCGAACAGCTTCAGCTGTTGGCTGACGGCCGATTGCGTGACCCGCAGAGCTTTTGCGGCACTGCGCGTCGAGCCACATCTTATGATCTCCCGAAACGCTCGGGCCCGCCTGAAGCCGAACCCGGCATCGTCATCCAATTCGTCCATCGTCTTCTCCGCAGCGAGCATCCAACTTCGGGATGCTGCTCAATGCCTATATTAGCCACCCTAATAGGGCAGCACGAAAACTTAATAAATTGACGGTCCCCACCGATTTTCTAATCCTTGGTTGGCAAGCAATTCGATGAGGTCATCGTCGGGACGCCGCAGGGGACATAGCGCCTCCTTTGACGCTCGAGGTGCTCGGCGATGTCGAGGAATGCCTCACAAAAGAAAAGGGGAACCCTGAATGAAATTTCCGACCTGTCTTCGATTCACAGGCATCCGTACAGTGGCTGCGGTGTTGGCACTTTTCACCGCGACCGCATTGCCGGCCGCAGCGCAGGAGCTGCGTGTTGCGACATCCTACAAGCTGATGACGCTCGATCCTCACTATTCGACATTGAACGAGAACAGCTCGCTGCTCTCACATATCTACGAGCGGCTCGTCTACCAGGACGAGCACTTGAATCTGCAGCCCGGTCTGGCCACCTCGTGGCGGCGCTTGTCGGACACCAGTTGGGAGTTCAAACTTCGGGAAAATGTGCGCTTCCACGACGGGTCGCCCTTCACCTCCGACGACGTCGTGTACACGATCGAGCGCATCCGCAATTTTCTCAAACCACCCAGCGGTGGCTTCCAAGCCTACACCAAGGGAATTGCCTCCGTCTCCGCTCCGGATCCCTTGACCGTCATCATCGACACAGATGGAAGTCAACCGACCCTGCCCCTGTCGCTTTCCGCGATCTTTATCATGCACCGCGACGCGAGTGGTTTTGCAACGACCGAGGCTCTCAATGCCGGTACCGCGCTTGTTGGCACCGGGCCTTACAAATTCAAAAGCTGGCGTTCCGGAGAGATTCTGGAGCTTACCAGAAACGAAGATTACTGGGGCGGTCGCCCGTCCTGGTCGGAAGTCAAATTTCGCATCGTCGAGAGCCCTGCGGCCCGCGTGGCAGCTCTCTCCACGGGAGACGTCGATATCGCGGATTTCCTGCCCGCGCGCGACGTCGAAGCCATCAAGCAGCGTGGCGCAAAGGTGGAGAGCGTGCCAGCCGCTCGGCTGAACTTCCTGCAGTTCGAGCTTGCCAAGGAAGCCGCACCGGGCGTTACCGACAAATCGGGAAATACCATCCCGAACCCGTTTCGCGATCAAAAAGTTCGACAGGCCCTTTCGATGGCGATCGACCGCGGGATTCTCGTGGAGAAGATCCTATCGGGCTTTGGCACGGCTGCGGCGCAGTTCTTCCCGAACGGGCTGGCGGGCACATCTTCCAACCTTACCGCACAACCGCCGCGTTACGATGAGGCGAAGGCGCTGTTGGCGGAGGTCGGCTTCCCCGACGGTTTCAAACTGGTCCTCAGCGGGCCGACGGGCCGCTATCCCGGTGATGGGGAGACATTGCAGGCTGTCGCGCAAAGTTGGGCGCGCATCGGGGTCAGCGTGCAGCCGGTCGCGGTCCCGTTCTCAGTGTTCAACACCAAGCGGGGAGCCGGTGAATATGGCGTCTGGTACGGGGGCTGTTCGGGCGAGTCGGTGGATGTGTGCCTGGAGGCGGTTCTGGCTTCACCCGATGCAGAAAGTGGAGCGGGAGCGCTGAACTACGGCCAGTACAGGAATACTGCGTTCGACGGGATGCTTAAGAAGGCGCGGGCCCTGGACGTCGGTCCCGCCCGCGACAAAGCCCTCGCCGACGTGACGGATTTCGTGATGAAGGATCAGCCGATCGCGCCGCTCTATCACTTCCACCACATTTTTGGATATGGCGAGCGGGTCGGCTCCTATGTCATGCATCCGCGCGGCTGGACCACAGCGATGCAAGCATCGCCGGCTGCGAAGTAAGACCATGGCTTTGCTGACAACGATCACGGGAAGGCTATCTCAAGCCTTCCTGCTCCTCCTCGTCATGTCGTTGATCGGGTTTATCGGCATTCACAGCGTCGGGAACCCGGTCTACAACGTCGTCAACATTGAAACCGCAACGCCCGAAGACATACGGCGCGCAACCGAGATGCTCGGTCTCGATCAGCCTTTGTGGCGCCAGTATGTGGTTTTCGTCCAGAACCTCGCCACCGGCAGTTTCGGCACGTCCTACATCTACCATTTGCCGGCATTTGACCTGGTTCTGAGCAAGCTCCCCGCGACGCTCGAGCTTGCCGTCGGTGCGATTGTCATCGCCACGATCGCAGGTACTGGCCTGGGACTTCTTGCGGGTACACGCCCGGGCACCCTTGTCGATCGCATTGTCGTCACGGCGACGGTCTATGCGCTCAGCGTTCCATCGTTCTGGCTGAGCATGATGCTCATACTGGCGGGCGCGGTGATGACCGGATGGTTTCCGCCTGGAGGCAGGGGCGAAGCCGTTGAAGTGCTGGGCGGCGATTGGAGCTTTCTCACGGCCGACGGGCTGAAGCATCTGGTCCTTCCCACCCTGGCGCTCGCAATCCCAAATGTAGCGCTGATCGCGCGCCTTGCCCGCGCCGGCACGGTCGAGGCCAAAAAAACAGATTTCGTCCGGTTCTGCATCGCCAAGGGGCTTTCCGGTCGGCGCATCCTGTTTCGTCATGCCCTGCCGAACATCAGCCTTCCGATCATCACGATCGTCGGGTTGCAATTCGGCGGCATGCTCGCCTTTGCCGTGGTGGTCGAAACCATCTTCGCCTGGCCGGGTGTGGGCAAGCTGCTGATCGATTCCATCCAGCTTCTGGATCGACCGGTCGTGATGGCGACACTGACATTCATCTCGATCGCTTTCGTCGCACTGAATGCTCTCGTCGATCTCCTTTATGCCGTGCTCGACCCGCGCGTGCGAATTTCAGCTTAGGGAGGATCGGAAATGACACACCAGCCTTCTACCACTCTCAAGCGCCGTCCATCTCGTCGCGTCTGTACCCCACCCAACCTCATCCTGGCATTGTTCGTGGCGGCGGCTGTGGCAGCGCCCGTGCTGGCACCGCAGAACCCCTACGACCCGCTTCAGATATTCGGCTGGGAAGCATCCTCTCCTCCCGGCACGATAGGCAGCGGCGGATACCATTACCTGCTTGGAACGGACGGCCTTGGGAGAGATATCGCAAGCTGTATTCTTTATGGCCTTCGCATAAGCCTCATGGTTTCGATCGTCAGCGCCCTGGCTGCCGCGGCCATCGGCCTCACCGTTGGTGTCACCGCCGCCTATTTCGGCAAATGGGTCGACGCCATCATCATGCGGGTGGTCGACCTGCAGCTCAGCCTGCCGACCATGCTGGTCGCACTCATTGCAATCGTTACGCTCGGCCCCGGGGTCGACCGGATTATTCTGGCGCTCATCATCGTGCAGTGGGCGACATATGCGAGGGTCGTGCGAAGCGTCGCCTTGAGTGAGGCTGGCAAGCCATACATCGACGCGGCACGCACGATGCCACTCTCGAACGCCCGTATAGTCCTTCGGCATCTTCTGCCGAACAGCATCGCACCGGCCATCACCCTGCTTCCCATCGAAATCGGCCATGCCGTTGCCCTTGAGGCCACGCTGTCGTTCCTGGGGCTGGGCGTTCCGATGGATCAGCCATCTCTCGGTTCGACTGTCGCAAACGGATTTCAGTACCTGCTGACCGGCCAGTATTGGATCAGCCTGTTTCCCGGGTTTGCGCTGTTCGGACTCATCGCCGCCATCAATTTTGCCGGCGAAGACATCCGCCGGATATGGGATCCCAGGAACAGATCGATATGACGATAGAAAACAGCGAAATCCCGCCGCTCGACGTCAGAAATCTCACGCTCCAGCACCATGGTGCTTCCGGAACCACGACGATCGTTCGCGACGTCAGCTTCGTGCTCGGTCGCGGCGAGGTCCTCGGTATCATCGGGGAATCCGGTGCCGGCAAGTCGACGATCGGCAATGCCGTCATCGGTTTGCTAGGCGCGGGTTTTGAACAATCCTCCGGAACAGTCCGGGTGAATGGAACTGCAATCGAGACTCTGACTGCCAGCAAACGCCATGCCCTCAGAGGCAGGACCATTGCCAGCATCTTTCAGGATCACACCTCATCGCTCGATCCACTCATGACGGTCGGCGCCCAGTTGAGCGAGACGATCTCGACGATCTTTCCCAATCTACCAAGAACGGGCGTGCGGCAAAGGGCTCTGGAGCTTCTTCAGCGGGTTGGCATTCCCGATCCGAACGGGCGTTATCACAGCTATCCGCACCAGCTCTCCGGCGGACAGAGGCAGCGCGTCGTCATCGCGATCGCCCTGGCGGGCTCTCCCTCGATCATTGTAGCCGATGAGCCGACCTCCGCGCTCGATGCCACCGTGCAGAAGCAGATCCTCCGGGTACTAAGAGGTCTGGTCGAGGAAGCGGGGCTCTCCCTCCTCCTCATCACCCACGACATGAGTGTTATCGCAGAAATTGCCGACAGCGTCCTTGTCATGAAGGACGGCGAAGTGATTGAGCACAATGCAACGGCGGCGCTTCTCGACAACCCTAAGAGCGCCTACACGCAAAGCCTCCTGTCAGCGGTCCCGAGATTGCGCCTTTCACCCGCGGCTCCCGCAATCGGTCAAGGAGCGTCCGATGATAAAGCCGTTCAGCGCGACGAAGCATCGGAAGCCGGCGGCCCGATCCTTGTTGTCGAGAACCTGTCCAAGACATTCGGCAATCATGGCCTCCAGGCATTGTTCGGCAAAGGGTCCGCGACGTTCGCCTTGCAGAACGTCAGCCTCCAGCTGCGGCGCGGCGGCGTCCTTGGGATTGTCGGGGAGAGCGGCAGCGGCAAGTCGACGATTGGCCGCATCCTCGCCGGCCTGGAGACCGGCAGCGCCGACAAGGTCGTAATGAACGGGAGGGTCTGCGACGTCGGTAGCCGAGGCCGTAGCGGCGGCCTGCTCGGACGCATCCAGATGGTCTTTCAAGATCCCTCCTCCTCGCTCAATCCGAGGCTGACGGTGGTCGAGACGCTGATGGAGTGCGTCCGCTTCACGGCCAGAACCGAGCATGATCGTCAACCGTCGCGTGTGACAGAGACGGTGGAAAGGCTTGGACTGTCGAAGGTTTTATTGCCTCGCTATCCCCACCAGCTTTCCGGCGGCCAGAAGCAGCGTGTCTGCATCGCGCGCGCGCTCCTCGCCGGGCCGGAAATCTTGATTGCCGACGAGCCGACGTCAGCTCTCGATGTGTCCGTCCAGGCAGAGATACTGGCGCTGCTCAAGCAGGCCGTGTCCGAGCGCAATCTGTCCATGATCTTCATCTCGCACGATCTCGCGGTGGTTCAGGACATATGTGACGCCGTCTGCGTGATGAAGGATGGCCGGATCGAAGATTACGGAGCGTCGGACTTCATATTCGGCAGATCGGACAACCCCTACACCCGGCATCTGATCAACGCTCGGCCGAAAATATTCACTCTCTGACGGAATGGCGGATGAACGCTCGGCTCTCGCGAGCGCCTCGCGTTTTCCGCAAGCGTGCTTCGAACTGCAACAAAGCCTCTCGAGACAAGGTATTGGAAATGGAAGAAAACTTCACTTTGGCGGTAACCGGCCAATCGCTCATCAAACATGACACGAGAAAACTCGGCAGCCCAGAGTTCGACCACGTAAGCACGATCCTGCGGGGCGCAGACCTTGCATTCACGAACTTTGAGGGCACGATATATGGCGCCCATGGTGGGTGGCCTCTGAAGGGATTTTATTTCGGCAGCAGCAAGCCGTTTGTCCTGGACGCTCTTGGAGAGATCGGCTTCCGAGCCCTTTCTCTCTCTAACAACCATTCATTCGATCTTGGACCCTCCGGGATTCTTTCAACGCTGGAGGAAGTCGAGAAGCGAGGCTTTCTGCACGCGGGTATCGGCCGCAACAAAAGGGAAGCCTCCGGTCCGTCTACCGCAGCATTCGGACAGCGAGCTGTGTCCATGGTGGCGATGGATGGAGGCCCCGGTCCAGATTTCATGTATGCGGCCGATGGCACCGACAACCGTGCCGAACGGCCTGGTGTCAACCGACTTCGGTTGTCGCGCATCCTCGAAGTCGATGAGGCTGCGTTCGAAAAATTGCAGGAAATCCGCGACAAGGCCGAATATTCAGCTCTGGATTTCCTGATGGACAATCAGCCCGACGATGAACCCGCGCTCGGGGACACGGAGATCGGCATCGGTCGCGCCATATTCCAGCGATCAAACCGGTTCAAGCGCACCATAAGAATTGACGAAGACGATCTGGCGAGAAATCTTCAGGCAATAGAGACCGCCGCGAGATCGGGTAGCTTGGTCATCGCCTATCTGCACCACCATCACTGGGCAGCGGATTGGTTGAAATCTCCCGACTGGATCAGCACCTTCGCTCGACAGTGCATCGACGCTGGCGCTACCGTCTTCGTCAGTCATGGGGTGCCGGTGCTTCTGCCGATCGAGATCTATAAGGGCCGGCCGATCTTCCACAGCCTCGGCAACTTCATCTTCCACACCAGGTCTGAAATCTCACTGTGGTCGCGAAACGAAGTGTGGGAGAGTGTTGTCGGTCTATGTTCATTTGACCGGGACAACCGGCTGACTTCGTTGAAACTACATCCGGTGGTCATCGGCGGCGAAGAGGGCCTGAAGGACGACGCTCTGGAACGTCGGCTCGTGCCGCATCTCGCGACCGGTGCTGCCGCAGATCGAATTCTCCGCCGGGTTGCCACAGAGTCCAGGGAATACGGCTCCCGGATCGAGATCGTCGATGGCACCGGCGTATTCGAGCTGACCTGAGAGTTCCGGCTCAGCGCGGTTAGATCACCCGCAGGCATCATCGCTTCCTGCGAGAACCAGAGGAATGGTAAGCTCCCAGCGCCTTGCAATTCAGGATTGAGCATGGATATTCGCAACGAATTGATCGCGCGGGTTTTCCGCTATCTCGCAATAGACAGCCAGAGTGACGCGAATTCTCAGGTCTTGCCGTCAACGCCCGGCCAGCAGAGCTTGGCCGCGCTGTTGGCAGACGAGTTACGAGAACTCGGACTGGACGACGTGCTTCTCGACGAGCACGCGACCGTAACGGCGGTGAAACGTGGCAACAGGCCTGATGCCCCGAAGATCGGGTTCATCGCGCATCTCGATACGGTTGACGTTGGCCTTTCTCCCATAATCCGGCCGCAGATCATGCGCTTTGAGGGAGCGGATCTCTGCCTCAATGCGGAAAAAGATATCTGGCTGCGGATTGAAGAGCACCCCGAAATATGCATCTGGAACGGGCAGGATATTATCGTTGGCGATGGCACGAGCGTCCTTGGCGCCGACAACAAGGCGGCGATCGCGGTGATCATGACACTTCTTGCGCGGCTCGACTCCGACGTTGAGCATGGCGATATCTTCGTTGCCTTTGTTCCTGATGAGGAGATCGGGCTCCGAGGTGCAAAGGCGCTCGACCTCGCTCGTTTCCCCTGTGATTTCGCTTACACGATCGACTGCTGCGAGCTCGGCGAAGTCGTCATCGAAAATTTCAACGCTGCCGCAGCCGATATCGAATTCATCGGTGTTAGCGCCCATCCTATGTCTGCAAAGGACGTCCTGGTAAATCCGCTGCTTATGGCGTTCGATTTCGTCGCCACTTTTGACCGGGCAGAGACGCCTGAGCGCACTGAGGGACGTGAGGGATATTTCTGGTTCAAGGATCTCGTCGCCAACGACAGCAACGCACGGCTTAAAGTCTTGATTCGGGATTTCGACAAAACAGGATTCGAGCGTCGCAAAGAGCAGTTGGGCAAGGCCGTGGAAGTGATCAGGTCACGCTACCCAACGGCGCGCGTCAGCTACAACATTGCCGACACCTACGAAAACATTGGAGACCGCTTGGGCAGCAACAGCCGCCCCGTAGAATTGCTCTTTGCCGCCCTCAAGGCGCTGCGCATAGAACCCAAACTCATTCCGATGCGTGGCGGAACGGATGGCGCTGCCTTGTCTGCCAAAGGCATAGCCACGCCGAATTTTTTTACCGGCGCTTATAATTTTCATTCGCGCTTTGAATTTCTTCCCGTTCTCGCATTCGAGAAATCGTATGATGTGGCTCGAAAGATCTGCACTTTGTGAAATGCTTCGTCCGGATGGGCAGTGCGGCGATGTAGTCCGTTTCGATCTCACCGATCTCAGTGTCACCGGGAATACCCAAGCGCCACGTGGCGGCGAGACGGCCAGCAACGTGCGGCGCTATAACTAATCTTGCCGCTGAAGGGCTCACGAAAAGCCCGGACGGTACGCTTGTTGCGACCGGCAATATGCGCGGCACGGCCTTTCCACTGGAGTCGCCCCGCTTCCAGTCGAACGCTGCTCACCTTCAACTCCGAAACCGGCTCCATAACCAAGTTGGCTGACTATCTGTTCAGCGGCGTGCTCCCGGAGGGAGGAACACTCAATCTCAAGGGGATCATTTCCTGATGAAGGTATTCCATGGCCATGAGGGTGCGCATTGATTGGTGATTCATATTAGTTCGTCCAATTAAGAACTTTGACAGCAAAGTTTCTTCCGTGCAGCTTGACGACGCAAACCCGATCATTCGACCAGTCCCTGTCCGGATCGCCGCGCTATGGAACTACGCCACATCAACTACTTTGTCGCAGTTGCCGAAGAACTCCACTTCGGTCGTGCGGCCAACAGGTTGAGCATCGCTCAGCCGGCTCTGAGTTTACAAATTCAGTCGCTGGAAAAGGAGCTCGGCGTCAAATTGCTTGTCCGCAGTACACGCCGTGTACAGTTGACGCCTGCGGGGTCCGTTTTCTACGCCCGATGTATCGACATACTCAAAGGTATCGAAACCACAAAGGCGTTGACGCAAGCAGCAGCCGGTAAAGACATCAACAAGATTACGATAGGTACAATCTATCCGGCGACATTTGGCATTCTGCCTGGGTTTCTTTCCAGGATCAGCGGGCGCTATCGGGACATCCAGATTCATATCAAGAATGGGACAACCGACAGTATCATCCGAGATCTTGAACGGGGACATATCAATGTCGGGTTCATTCGCCCCTTCGAAAACATTGGCTCACTGAGATACCAGAGTATCGCCGTCGAGCGGTATCTCCTGGCGATATCCAACAAGAATTCTCTTGCCGCCGCCGAGAAGATCAGCCTTGACGATCTTCATGACCAGAAAATCATCTCTTTCTCACGGTCCAATTTGTCTTACACAGAGAAGTATTTCTTTGAGAAATTTCAGAAATATGGGCTTTCGGAGAATATCGCCTACACTTGCGACGACACGATGTCTCTGGTTTCCCTCGTCTCGGCAGGGATCGGCATCGGTTTCGTTCCGGAATGGACGCAGGACCTGCCGAACCGCAATTTCTTCCTGAGGAAAGTGGAAGGCATCGACTTCAACATCGGCTTGGGCATCGCGTGGAACAAGGAAGATCCGACAGCCAACCGCGATGACATCATCCAGATTGCCCGCTCGCTGGCATCGGCAGCGCGGGTCAAGTAACCCGGTGCGTCCGAGCCACCATTGATATGCATGTGTTATCAATAGAGGCCAGATTATATTAGACGACGCGGGCTGAACGCGCGATTTTGTCCCCCGGGAACAATAATGAAAACAGGGACAGACCATGACCACCCTCAAGACTCTCACCGTTGCTGCGGCTGCGCTTTTCACAACGATTGGAGCAGGTCGTGCCGAACAACTGATCGTCAATAGCTACGGCGGACCGTACGAAGCGATCATCATGGAACGGATCATCAAGCCGTTCGAGGACCGAACCGGTATCACCGTTGTATATGATCCAGTAGGCTCCGCGTCGCAGGACTATGCCAAAATCAAGGCGACGAAGGGCAGGCCGGGTTTTGACGTGGCAGTCATGACAGCATCCCAGTCCCTCGACGGCTGCAGGGACGGCCTACTCGAAAAATTCACGGCAGATACGGTGCCGAATCTTGCAAAGCTCAGCCCGGCAGTCAGCAGGATGGCCGGTGAGTGTGGTGCCGTGCACGAGGTTCAATATCTGTCCCTATTGTGGCGAACCGACAAGCTGAAGGCTGCGCCGACATCCTGGAATGCGCTCTTCGAGCAGGAGCTTAAAGGCAAGATCATTCTTCCGACCTTTCAGAACATCATGGCTGCCAATCTTATGCAGGTGTTGTCGGTCAAGAACGGCGGCGATCTTCTAGAAAATGTCGATCCCGGCTTCAAGGCCATGGCCGTTCTCGCAAAGCAGACGATCGGTTTTGAACAGTCCTCGGCGGTAATGGAGACATATGTGAAGGGTGGCCAGGTGTGGGCAATGCCCTACTGGAATGGGCGGGCGCAGCTCCTCATGGATAGCGGTGTACCTGTCGATTTCGTCAAGCCGACAGAAGGTACCATCCCCCTGATTGCAACCCTGAACGTACCCGTCGGAGCCGAGAACAAAGCGGCCGCGATGAAGTTCGTCGATTTCTTTCTCGAGAAGGCCAGCCAGGAAGCGTGGGTGACGGGTTACAAAGTCGGAAGCGCTCGCAGTGACATTGAAGTTCCAGAAGCTGTGCGGTCAAGGCAGATCACAACAGAAGGCGATCTGGAAAAACTCCTCCTGCCCGATCTCTCGATAACCGCCGCAAAGCTGCCGGAATGGGGCGATCGATGGGAACGCGAAGTCGTTTCCGCAGCGAATTGAGATCATCGCCATGACGATAGCCGAAACGGGTTCGGCCGCGACCCGGTTGCGCCGAAGATTCGCGTTACGCGGATATATTCCGCTAGTTCCTCCCATTACCTTTCTCATGATCTTCTTCGCCGTGCCGATCGGAATGATGATCGGCATCAGCTTTCAGGATTCAAAAACCCTCGCGTTCAGCCTAGGGAGCTACGAGCGGGTTTTTACCGATGATCTGATCCTGGCCGGCATATTTCGAACGATGGTGATGTCTGGCTTGGTCGCAATCTGCGTGACCGTGATGGCTTATCCGGTTGCCTACTTTCTGGCCCGTTCCACGTCCCGTTGGCGCACAGTCGTCTTTGCTCTGGCAATCGCGCCCGAACTGGCTGGCGTGGTTTTGCGGACATATGGCTGGCTGATCATTCTGGAAGACAGGGGATTCATCAACGACGCCTTGATCTGGCTCGGAGTGATCTCATCGCCGCTGCCGTTGGCAAAGAACCTCTTCGGCGTCGTCGTGGGCCTCACCCATGTCGTGCTGCCGTTTGGGATTCTGGCGCTTCTCACGAGCATTCAGGGGATCGACCCGAATATTGAAAAGGCCGCACAAATTCTTGGTGCTTCGCGGGCCTCGGTAATCCGCCATATCCTATTGCCACTTTCGATCCCCGGGATTGTCAGCTCCCTGCTGATTTCCTTCACGATGGCGGCCAGCGCCTATGCTACCCCCGCCCTGCTCGGCGGCGCCCGCTTCAAGGTGCTGGCGACAATGATCTACGAGCAGATCATGTTCTACATCAACTGGCCCTTGGCGGCCGTCATGGCGATCGTGATGCTGGTCATGATGCTTGCCATCTCCTTTGCCGGGGCACGGATTGAAACTCGCCTTCACAAGAAACTAAACGTCTAGGAGGCAAGGGACATGAACCGTTTTCTCGCCGGCTTGTTCTGGCTTTCGCTTTGCCTGATCCTGGCCTTCATCACGCTCCCCTTGCTCGTCGTTGTGGCAGCATCCGTGAGCCCGTCATCGACCGTAACCTTTGCTCCAGGGGATTGGACATTAACCTGGTATAGTACAGTTTGGACGGCAAAATGGCTCGACCCGTTTGTGCTGAGCCTGAAGATCGCGGTGATTGTTTCCTTGGCCAGCGGCGTATTGGGAGCTTTGGGCGCCTATGCCGTTGCATACGAGAAATGTCCAGGCAGTGACGCCATCATGTCGTTTCTGCTGTCACCACTGGCGGTGCCCCAGATCGTCAAGGGCGTCGCAATCGTGCTCTTTCTGTCTTCGGCCGGCTTTTACGTCTTTCTCGGAACTCCGGGCCTCATCGCCGCGCACATCGTCCTGACCCTTCCGTTTGCGGCCAGAATGATCGCGACATCAATCCATAACTTCGACAAGAATCTCGATCGCGCAGCGCAGATCTTGGGCGCCAGCAAATGGCAGAGGATGTGGCATATCCTGTTTCCTTTGATCAAGCCGGGGGTCTTTTCAGGCATGACCTTTGCCTTCATCATATCTTTCAACAACATCCCGCTTTCGGTTTTTCTCGTTCGGCCCGGCCAGACGACACTCCCGATCACGGTCATCAACTACATGGAATACAGCCTCGATCCCGTTCTGGCCGCAGTCAACGTCGCGTCACTGATCTTCATCCTGGCAACCATATTCCTCTTCGAAAAATTTGGCGGCTTTTCCGCCCAAATTCATGGTGGAAGCAAATGAGTGATATCGACATCGAGCTTGTTTCGGTTCGCAAGACCTTTGGCCACAACCTTGTCGTAAATGACGTGAGCCTGTCGATTCCGAAGGGCGAGTTTGTAAGCATTCTCGGGCCTTCCGGCTGCGGCAAGACCACAACGCTGAACATGATCGCCGGTTTTCAAGAGCCAACCGCAGGCCAGATCCGCATCCGCGGAAAAAATCAGAATGGCGTTGCGCCGGAAAGGCGCAACATCGGCCTGGTCTTTCAAAACTATGCTCTCTTTCCCCATATGACGGTCGCCGAAAACGTGGGATTCGGCCTGAAGATGAAGGGCATGCCGCGTTTCGAGATCGAAGAGACTGTAAAAAGCGCACTCAAAAGCGTGCACCTCGAAGGGTTCGATGCGCGCTATCCCAAGGAGCTTTCTGGCGGACAGCAGCAGCGCACAGCGCTTGCACGCGCAATCGCCCCGAGGCCATCTGTGCTCCTGCTCGACGAACCGCTTTCAAATCTCGACCTGAAACTACGAGAGGCCATGCGTATTGAGCTCAAGGAGATTCAGGAACAGCTCGGGATGACTTTTGTCTATGTCACCCACGATCAGGAGGAGGCTATGGCGATGTCTGACCGTATCGTGGTCATGTCCGGCGGGAGTGTCGCGCAGCAGGGCAAGCCAGCCTCGATCTACAACCGTCCGAGCACAAGCTTCGTTGCGGACTTTATCGGCAAGTCCAATATCCTGCCGATAGGTAGCGCAAAATCGGACAACGCCCGAATCGAGATCAGCGTGCGCGGCAGCAATCTTTCTCTCGCGGCCCAAACCGATCCACTTCTTGCGCCGGAAAAAGTAAAATTCTGCTGCATCCGACCGGAAGACGTTCGAATCGTCGAGCGCGAGAAGCCACCGCGCGACGATCTCAACATTCTTGACGGTACGATCTCCAAAATCGTCAATCTGGGTGCGCATCTGGACCTTTGGGTTACCGTGGCCAGCAATGTGGTCATCAAGGCTCTCGTTCGTTCTGCGCGCTCGGGCGCGCTGAAAACCGGTAATCCCGTGACCATCTCGATCGCTCCGGACGCCATTCAGTTGCTCGCCGATTGAGACGTTGGGACTAATAAGCTGCCAATATCAATGCACAGCAACTGATATTTGAGGGCGGCATCCAGACCGACCTAAAGTGCTCCTGACCTCTTGAGGGTCTAAAGCAAAGGAGATCGAGCGATGCTCACCAAGGAAAGAATTACAGCGGTCCAGCATTCAAGCAATGTGTGCGCCGACATCGAAGGTTTCGATTTCGACGACTACGACGCCAACGACATCGCGGAAATACGCAGGCTCTGGCTCCAGTATGGCGTTCTCCGCTTCAAGAAGACGAACATCAGCGACGCGCAGCAGGTCAAGTTCTCCCGCAATTTCGGCGAATTCGTCATCCACCCGAAGCAGTTGCAGGAGGGTGGTCACCCGACACAGCCGGAAATCCTCGTCATCAGCAATGCGATGAAGGATGGTAAACCGAGTGGTGCTATGGGCAACAGCGAAGCTACCTGGCACACCGACACGTGGTTCTATGAAAAGCCGCCGGCAGGCGCCATCCTGCGTGCTGTCCAAGTGCCGCCGTCCGGTGGAGACACCTATTTCCTATCCACCTACATTGCATATGAGACACTGCCCGAAGCCATGCGCAAACAGGTCGACGGCCGGCAGATCTTCTTCCAGAACGTATACGACAAGACCGGCAAGCTTCGTCTTGGCAAGACAGAACCGAAGAGCAAGGACTTCCGCGAGTGGAACGGTATTGCTCACCCGCTCGTGCGTGTGCACGGCGAGACCGGACGCAAGGCGCTTTATCTCGGCGGTACGTCCGAAGGCGCTTGGATCGTTGGCATGACACTTGAGGAGAGCAACGATCTTATCGCAAAGCTTTGGGACCACACCACCGGATCGGACCATGTCTTCGTTCAGAAATGGGATCAGGGCGATATCATGATGTGGGACAATCGCTGCACCATGCATCGGCGCGACTCCTTCGACCCGAATACCATCCGCATCATGCATCGCACGACCACGTCCGGCGAGCGCCCGATCTGATTGCGCAAACCCGCTCGAATCCACCATCGCAGGCAAAAGTCCAATGATCGAGAAATACCGGGTGATGAAGAATTACCCTCCCCTTCCCGCTGACCTTCGCGACCTTCTGGTTGACGTGGAAACCGCAACGATCGGTCACTTCGAGCATTTGGGTTTCGTAAGCGACAACATTCGCCCGGTGGTCCCCTCCAAAGCCGTCGGAAGCGCTGTGACGGTCGCAGCACCTGGCCGAGACGGCGCGATCATCTACAAAGCGATCGACCTTCTTTCGCCGGGCGATTTCCTCATCATATCGCGGGTTGACCGTGACGATGTCGCCTGTGTCGGCGGCGGCGTCGCGGCAGCCGCGAAAGCGCGTGGCGCCATCGGCATCGTGATCGACGGGCCGTGCACCGACGTCGCGGAAATTGCTGCTGGGGATTTTCCAGTCTGGTGCCGTGGTGTCTCCTCGAAAACGACCAGTCGCGAATTCCAGATCGGCGGCTCGGTTAACGTACCGGTGGCATGCGGCGGTGCAGCCGTCCTTCCGGGATACGCCGTCCTAGCCGACAATGAGGGGGTCTTCGTGGCGGATATCGCACATATGCGCGAGCTGGCCGTGCACGCACTCGAGCGCCAAAAGCGGTCATTGACACTGCGGCCTCATCTCGAGGCTGGCAAATCCATTTTCGATTTCAGGTGACGAAACCAATGAAAATCTCACTGATACAGATGAATTCGCAACCTGATCGTGCCCACAATCTTGCCGAGGCAAAGCGCCTCATGCAGGAAGCTGTCAGTCTCGACCGTCCCGATCTTATCGTTCTTCCCGAACATTTCGACTGGTCCGGCGGGACCCTGGACCAAAAATGCAACGCCGCCGACGCGATCCCCGGCGGCGCGGCCTATCGGATGCTCCAGACTTTTTCTGAGCAAAACCGGGTCGCAATCCATGCAGGCAGCATTCTCGAACGGACTGCAGCGAGCGATCGGATTTACAATAGCACCGTCGTGTTCAATGCCCTCGGCGAGGAAGTCGGCATCTATCGCAAGATTCACCTCTTCGACATCACCGCGCCGGATGGAAAAAAGTATCTTGAATCCGCAACCGTTGCGCCCGGCAAAGACATCCTGATCTATGAGCTCAATGGCCTTCGGATCGGCTGTGCCATTTGTTACGATCTGCGTTTTTCACGCCTCTTCGATCAGCTTGCCACCCATGGCGTGGACATCTTCGTCCTGCCGGCAGCTTTCACCATGCAGACAGGAAAGGACCATTGGGAGGTGCTGTGCCGCGCACGCGCCATCGAGTTTCAGGCCTATTTCGTAGCTTGTGGGCAATGGGGCTCCTACCCGGCGCCTGACGGGGAAACCCGTCAAACCTACGGCAACTCGCTGATTTGCGATCCGTGGGGACAGGTCACAGCACGCGCCTCCGACAAGGTCTGCGTGACGTCGGCGCGTATCGATCCTGAACGGCTTCACGCCGTGCGGGCGCTGATCCCGATGTCAAGTCATCGCGTCGATCTACACGACGTTTCGCTCACCGTCGCGCGGGATAAAACGGAACGGCTTGCGAATGTCCTCTAGCTCGGCGTTGCGGCTGGCGAGCTATCTCGCCGCCGAAAACTATGATTCCTTGCCGGCAGAGGTCATCGAGAAATCGAAGCTTTGCCTTTTGGACGCGCTGGGTTGTCTGATCGGTGCCTATCGATCCTCAGCGTCCACAGTTGTGGAATCCTTCGTGTCCGAACTGGGTAAAAGCGGCGATGTCGCCGGAAGCCATTTGAAGACCGATTGTGCGGCTGCATTTGCCAACGTAACTCTCATCGATAAGCCAACCATCCACTGCGAGTTTGCAAATGAGTCTGCCTGGAAGTTACCTGATTGCCAGTCCTGCCGCATCGAACAAGTGAATCGTCTCAAGATCGAGTCGGACTCGTATGATCGAACCGGCTTTTGCTGAAACGCGTTCGTGGAACACGCAAGTAACGTTTTGAGTACCGAGTCTGCCAAGGACCATAGTTTCGGAACCTGTAGGCTCAACAACGGCCACTTCTAGGGGAATTCCGTTATCGTCAAGGTGAAGGTGCTCTGGGCGCACGCCATAAACGGTTGCCGACGCGGGCGCCGGAGACGGTGCAGGAAGGGAGATGCCCTCCTCGGTCGTAAATCCTGACGACGACATAGAGCCCTTGATGAAGTTCATCGAGGGGGAGCCGATAAAGCCGGCAACGAACATGTTCTTCGGTCGATCGTAAAGCTCCAAGGGCGAGCCGATCTGTTCGATCGATCCGTCACGCATGACGACGATTTTGTCCGCCATGGTCATGGCCTCGACCTGGTCGTGGGTGACATAGATCGTCGTCGTTTTCAGGCGCTGGTGGAGTTCCTTGATTTCGGCTCGCATCTGAACCCTGAGCTTCGCATCGAGATTCGACAAAGGCTCGTCGAAAAGAAACACCTGGGGATCGCGAACGATGGCCCGGATCGTCGAATTGAAGTATAGCAGATATCGCCAAGTAGCGCTTGCGCATGTTTCACGCGGGCTATAGCTCCGGTTTTGATAGCTTTCTGACCCATTCTGCACCCCTTCAAGATCAAAAGAGATGGTTCTTTTTCATGAGTGCAGCCGTAGCGTTTTGTACGCATAAGCCTGTGAACGCTATACTCTAAGACGTCATGCCATGTTGCATGATTGGTGCAAGCAACGCGTCGCTTCATCAAGAGGGTGGTGCGGCTTGCTTCGATGGGACGGTGGGTCGAACCCAATGGTCCTCTTCGTGCTCGATCATCGCAGGATGCAAGCTCCGGAAAACTGAGCGGCGTCATCTCCCAAACCGATTACCGAAAAGTTTGCAACAGAGCCGACGAACGTCGTCCCTGGAGTATTGACGCTCCTGGTCGGCGCGTCTTTCCATTTTTCTATCGATCCGGCTTGCAGACTATTGGGTATGTTCATGACCATTTCCTCGAATATGCGCGACAGACGCGCGCACTCGGCCCCGCCCCGTAATTCCAGGCAAAGGCAGCGCCACCTTCATTTCAACTTGACGACGACCTTGCCTTTCGAGCGTCCCGTTTCGATGTAAGCCAAACCTTCGTTGGTCGCTTCGAACGGGAAGACCCGGTCCATCACAGGGCGAATGATTCCGGCTTCGATCAGCGATGTGATCTGGCTCAACTGCGCGCCGCTCGCGCGCATGAACAGGAACGAATAGCTGACCTGCCGTCCCTTGGCCTTTCTCCGGATGCCGAAGCTCAGAAAACGCAGGACTTGCCGCAGAAACCAGTTCAGTCCTTGTTCTTTGGCAAAATCAGGGTCCGGCGGACCGGAGATCGAGATCAGCTTGCCGCCGGGCTTCAGCACATTCAGGGATTTTTGAAGCGTATCTCCGGCCAGACTGTTGAGAACCACATCATAGTCTGACAGGATTTTTTCGAAGTCCTGGTTTTTGTAATCGATGACGACATCGGCTCCGAGGTTTTTGACCAGCTCGGCATTCGCCACACTCGTGGTCGTCGCGACGGTCGCGCCGAGATGCTTCGCCAACTGTATGGCGAATGTCCCCACGCCGCCGGAACCGGCATGGATGAGAATCTTCTGCCCTTTCGCCAGCTTGGCTCGATCGACCAGCACCTGCCATGCCGTCAGGCCGACCAGCGGGACGGAAGCCGCGTCCTCCATGGTGAGGTTCTTGGGCTTCAGCGCCACGTCCGCTTCGTTGATGGCAATGAATTCCGCGAACGTCCCGACCCGGCCGTCGCGCGGCCGGGCATAGATTTCGTCGCCCGGCTTGAAGCGTCTGACATTCGCGCCGACACGAACCACAACCCCGGCTACGTCGTGTCCGAGAACGAGAGGCAGTCGATACGGGAGGATGAGCTTGAATTCGCCATCGCGGATCTTGGAGTCCAGAAGATTGAGCCCGGCCGAATGGACCTCGACCAGAACATCGTCTTGTCCCAGCGCCGGCTTCGGCATGTCGCCGAAACGCAGTGCGCTCTTCTTCTTGTATCGATCCAGGATGAAGGCCTTCATGATGATCCGTTCTCCAATCTCCACCAACGCCTACGACTGGGAAACCATTGCGATGGCGGGATAGTCAGTATAGCCCGCAGAGCCGCCGCCATAGAGCGTCGCCTGATCGAAAGCGGCCAGCGGTGCGCTGGTCTTCAGCCGTTCCACAAGGTCGGGATTGGCGATGAACGGGCGTCCGAAGGCGAACAGGTCGGCCTTGTCCTCGGTGAGTCGCGCCGCGGCAAGTTCGAGGTTGTAGCCATTATTGGCGATATAGGTGTTGTTGAAGCGCCGGCGGAGCAATCCGAAGTCGAATGGCGCAACATCGCGCGGTCCGCCCGTGGCGCCCTCGACGACATGGATATAGACGATGCCCAGAGCGTCGAGCTGATCGACGATATAGTCGAACTGTGCCTGGGGGTCGCTGCTCGAGATGCCGTTGGCGGGCGAAACGGGCGAAATCCGGATGCCGGTGCGCTCGGCGCCGATCTCGTCGATGACGGCAGCCGTGACCTCAAGCATCAGCCGGGCGCGGTTCTCGACAGAACCGCCATAGGCATCGTCACGGACATTCGCGCCGTCCCTGGCGAACTGGTCGAGCAGATAGCCGTTGGCTCCATGAATTTCCACGCCATCGAAGCCGGCGGCAATGGCGTTGGCGGCCGCTTTGCGGAAATCGTTGACGATCCCGGGCAGCTCGTCGAGTTCCAGAGCGCGGGGCTCCGACACGTCAATGAAGGCGTTGTTGACGAATGTTTTGGTTTTGGCCCGGATCGCCGAAGGCGCCACAGGCGCGCCGCCGCCCACCTGCAGGTCGACGTGCGAGACGCGACCGACATGCCAGAGCTGCAGGAAGATATGACCGCCCTTGGCGTGCACGGCCTTGGTGACCCTGCGCCAGCCGTCGATCTGCTCCTGAGAGTAGATGCCGGGTGTGTCCTGATAGCCTTGGCCCTGCTGCGAGATCTGCGTGGCTTCGGCAATCAGCAGGCCGGCTGTTGCGCGCTGGCTGTAATACTCAACGGCGAGATCGCCGGGAACGAAGCCTGGGCCGGCGCGATTGCGCGTCAGCGGTGCCATGACGATGCGATTGGAGAGGGTCAGCGAGCCGAGGGTGTAGGGCTCAAACAGCGTCTTGCTGGTCATGGTTCACCTATGTTGTCGCCGCCGCAGCGGGATCAGTTATCGAAATTTGCCGATGTTCAGACGACCGTGCGGTACCGCTCGGCTGGATGCTGGTTGCCATAGTTCGGAAGCATGGCTTGGCGCGCGGCCTGAAGCGCGTCCCACTGCCCGGCATCGGGAAGCGGCGGGATGGTCACCGGTTCGCGGCGGTCGAAGCCAACCAGCGCAGCATCCACCAGATCGTCCACCTCCATCACGTTGGAGAGCGTGTTGACGTCGGCGCCGGCGCGTTCCCAGATCTCCGTTCGCGTCGTTGCGGGAAGCACGGCCTGGACGTAGACACCCTTCGGTCCGAGCTCGAGGCTGAGCCCCTGAGACAGGAACAGGACGAACGCCTTGGTCGCCCCGTAGACCGTCATGCCGAACTCCGGCGCCAGGCCGACCACGGAACCGATATTGACGATCGCCCCTTCGCCCGCCTTCGCAAGTCGCGGGGCGATGGCGCTGGCAAGCCGCAGAAGTGCGGTCGTGTTGAGCGCAACGAGCCGCGCCACATCATCGGTGCCCTGCTCGATGAAGCTTCCTCCGATGGCCGTACCGGCATTGTTGACGAGGATCCCGATGCGGGCGTCGTCGCGTAACCGCGTCTCTATCATTGCAAGCTCGGCAGGCTGCGTGAGATCTGCCTGGATGATATCGATCGCCACGCCGCTTTCGTTGCGGAGACGGGCCGCGAGCGTCTCCATACGCCCTTTGTCGCGAGCGACCAGCACCAGGTCGTGGCCGCGGCAGGCAAAGCGCTCGGCATAGGTGGCACCGATGCCGGTGGAGGCGCCGGTGATGAGGACTGATGGAATGGTGGTCATGGGATTGTTCTCTGTGCTGACGGGAACTATATTCATGATGGTTATCATGATTGATGTCAAATATGATAACCATCATGATTGTCAATGGTCCCGGCGGAGTATTTTGAAATGAAAGTCAGTCGAGAACAGATGGCGGAGAACCGTCGCCGGATTCTGGATGAGGCCAGCCGGCTGTTCCGCGACAAGGGGTTCGATGCGGTCAGCGTGGCGGAGGTGATGAAAGCCGCCGGCCTTACCCATGGCGGCTTCTATGGTCATTTCGACTCCAAGAACGACCTTGTGGCCCAGACTCTTGCCCATGTCCTCGCCTTGGACGCAGGAGGGGGCAATCTTCACGCCTATCTCGACGCCTACCTTTCACCGAAACATCGCGACAACGCTGCCGATGGTTGCCCAACGGCAGGTCTGGCCGCGGACATCCGCCACCAGACCACGGCTGCACGCGTGGCCATGACGGAAGGCCTTCGATCGCAGATCGACCGTATCAGCGCTGCGCTCCCTGGGGTGAAGCCGGCAGATAGGCGCCGCGCGGCAATCGGAACCTGGGCGGCGATGGTAGGGGCGGTGATCCTCGCCCGGGCGATCGACGACCCTACGCTTTCGGATGAAGTCCTGGAACAGACGCGTGCCTGGATCGATGCCGGGATCAGTTCAGCATCCGTGAGCTAAGGCCATGCCGAGTGGTGGGGCATACGTGAACTATATCCTTAATGGCGCTGTTGAACGCCATCTAATTGATTATCAAAGATGAACAGATCAATTCGTGCGGTAATCGGCGGTGTTTGGCACAGGATCGATGGCTTGGTGACCAGTTCGACCGTGAGAATGGCGAACTTCGCAAAACGACTGATGACAAGAATTCACGTCAAACGGAACGTCCAACCGAAGTTAGCTTGCGAGTTTAGCCTACCTGCGGGGAAGGCATTCACCTCCGCAACAAAGCAATACCGGCCTTCATATCTGCCAGCACCACCTCATCGCTCTCTTCGAACGGGTAGATGATTTCAAGAAAATAGGTTTGCGTCGTCAACCCGCGGCGCTGCCAGAAATCCTTCAGCAAGGTGCGGTCGACCACGCCGTCGCGCGTGAAATTCCAGTGCCGGTCATAAAGGCCATCAGTCTGCTGGATGTGGAAGGAGTCGATAAAAGGTCCCACCAAATCCATCCAATGATCCATGTTGGCGTCGTTGCCGAAGAGCGGGGTGAAGATCGCATGACCCCAATCCACAAGGAGCCGCACCGGAACGTCGGTCTGGCCGTCGAGATCTGTCATCAGGCGCAGCGCGTCTTCAGCCGAAGACGGGAACTCGGTCTTGAGCGGTACGGGTTCGATCAGAATGTTGGAAAGTCCAGCGCGCTTGGCATGGCGCGACACCTCGACCAATGCCTCGAGCGCCTGCTTGTAAATCTCTTCACGCCTCGCGGGATCGACGGCATCCTCGGCAGAATAGGAGCCGAACGGCATGCCGGCGGCCCGCACGTCCATCGCCGCTGTAAGATCTATGGCGCGCATCAGGTGCTGCTTGCCAAGGTCGCGCAGTTCAGGCGTCGGAGCCAGGAAGTGATTGTAGCTGTAGGAGGCCACCCCGCCGAAGGCACTATCGACTGTAATGCCGGCATCTTCGAAGGCTCGCGCATATTCACGGGCGATCTTGTCGCGTGGCCCTTCCGGCCACCACGGATCGATCAAGTCCCAGGTGAACTGTATCTTGTCAAAGCCGAGTTCGCGGACCACCGCAGCCATTTGCCGCCCGCCGAGCCATCGCTTGACCGCGAAACTGAGATTGAGCCCAAGCTTCATTCGCCGGCATCCTTTTTGTCGGGTTGGAGGTAGTCAGCGATCGGTCGGGAGGCTGCGGACCATGGCCCGCAGCCAGATCGCAACGGCAACAGCGCCACCGTCCGGCACGCCTAACGCGCGGTCGCCGAGATAGCTGGCGCGACCGAGCCGTGGCCGTAGCGTTGCGGTATGCTCCGCGCCCTTCTCGGCAGCTTCAGCCGCCGATCTGAGGGCATCCGCCGGTAAGCTTCCCGCCGATAGAGCGTTTCGGAAGGCCACTGCTGCCGGCTCGAGCGCATCGACCATGGTGCGATCGCCAAGCTTGGCACCACCGAGTTCGGTGATGGCATTCACGGCTGCGTCGAACGCATCGGCCAAGCGCGCCGGCGTCGCCTCACCGCCGGCCAATTCGCGCGACGCTCGCAGCAGTGCTGTGGCATAAAAAGGACCGGAGCTTCCGCCGATCGCCCGGCTCAGCGCATTGCCGATCTCGGCCACGGCGCCGGAAGGCGCGTTCCACGCCGTTTCCGGCAGAGCGCGGATCGCCAGTGCCGCACGCGCCATCGAGGCGCCGAGATCACCATCGCCGGCGCGGGCGTCAAGATCGGTCAGCTTGTCTTCAGCCGTGATCAAGGCCTCGGCGGCCGCCTGCGCCAGGTGCCTCGCGACGTCACCGCCAGGTGCCACTGCTACCGTTGCCGTGCTGTCGGCCCGCTCGGCCATGACCGCCACCGGCATTGCGTTGAGCTTGCCCTTGCCGGGCCAGGCAGGCGCGTCGGTTGCCGCGTCGAGCAAGTCGAGCCGCGCATCGTCCACGGTCATCAGAGATAGCGACACACCCGGCATATCGAGCGCTGACAGAAAGGTGCCGGTCCATGCCCGTTCGACAGTAATGCCGTGTGCTGCGAGAGCCTTCAAAGCCGAACGCGCAACGATTGCCAGCTCCATCGGCGGGGTCGACCCCAGGCCGTTGACGAGCAGGACGACGCGGCTGCCCTTGGACAGCCCCCGGTCAGCAATGATCGCCGCAAGCAGCGTCTCGACCAGTTCATCGGCCGAGCCCAGCGGAGCCTTCCTGACACCCGGCTCGCCATGGATGCCGAGACCAAGCTCGACCTCGCCGACCTCCAGCACGAAATTGGGTTTGCCGGCCGAAGGCAGCGTGCAGGGCCCGAGCGCCACGCCCATCGTGCCTATATCCTCGGACGCCGAGCGCGCAAGGTCGGCGACCTCGGCCAACGATTTGCCACGTTCCGCGGCGGCACCGGCGATCTTGTGCACCAGCACCGTGCCGGCGATACCCCGACGCCTGCTCTTTTCGACGGTGTCGCGCAACGCGACATCATCGGCGACAACCGCGACCTCGACAGGAATTCCCTCGCCCCGCGCCAACTCCGCAGCCAGGCCGAAGTTCAGCCGGTCGCCAGTGTAGTTCTTCACAATCAGCAAGGCGCCTGCCGGCCCTGCGACTTCGCGGATAGCAGCCAGCACCGCGTCGGTGGACGGCGAGGTGAAAACATCGCCGGCGATCGCCGCCGTCAGCATGCCCTCACCCACATAACCTGCATGGGCCGGCTCGTGCCCGCTGCCACCGCCGGACAGAAGAGCAACCTGGCGTGCGTTCCTGGCCGGCAGGGGCTGCCTGACGACGACGTTCTCGCGGTCGAGCAGCGCCTGGCCCGGGCTCGTTGCGACGGCGCCTTCGAGCATTTCGCGTACAACATGCAGCGGATCGTTGATCAGTTTCTTCATCCGGTTCTCCCTTCAGCTGCCAGGCAGCCTTGTTTCTTCAGCGCAGCACACTGTCCAGTTGCTGCCGCCATTCACCGTAAATATCGTTATAGATCCGGGTCCATTCTTCCACCGGCTCGACGACCCTTCCCTGCATCGTCATGTGCGGCGCAAAAGAACCTCCCGCACCTTCCGACGCAAGAAGGGCCGCACCAAAGGCCGTCAGCTCTTGCTCGTCCACGGTATGCACCGCTTCTCCGAACACCGAAGCGCGCAGTTGCACCAAAGCACGCGAGCGGGCCCATCCGCCTGTTGCAAACAAAGGGCCGTCAACGGCACCGGCCTTTGCCGCCGCTTCCAGCATGGCCCGTCCGTAGAAGCTGCAAGCTTCGAGCGCTGTACGTTCGCCGATATGCTGGCTTGGTCCCTTGGCGGGCACAGGGATCGATGTCGACGGTCCGCTCGGAAGCGAGGAAAGCGTCAGCGTCTTGGCGAGAGCATTTCGATCGATGCCGAAATTCTCCACCGCCATGGAGAATTCGAAGACGCCCAGACAGGCCAGACCTTTGCCACCACGCACCGGCGTGCCAAAGGCAAGCAGCGGCGAGCGATCCTGCAACCGTCCGGCAGGCGCCTCGGCATAGATGAGATTGGCCGTACCCAGCGAGTCGACACGACGCGACTGGTCCTTGGCCAGGATGACCGCCGAGGCGATCGGATGATCGTGCCCGCCGGCAATGACAAGCGTATCCGCATCCGCTGCTCCACTGCCACGCAGGGCACCGTGGCGAACGGTGCCGACCACCGCTCCGGCAGCAAGCACCGGCGGCAGGGCAGGCGCGCCGGCTGCCGCAAGCAGATCAGGAATGAAGGCGCGCGTCTCCAGGCTGTAGCAGGCCGTGCGAACCGCGAGCGTCTCGCTCATGAACGGCTCGCCGGTCCAGGCGACTGCCGGATAATCGGTAATAGCAACCCAGACGGTTGCGCCGTCCAATTCCGTCGGGCGATGGCGGCGCAGCCAAAGCCATTTCGCCGCCGTGCGCGTCGGATCGATGTCGATCCCGGCTTCTTCTCCATGCATGTTGCCGGCACGCAGTTCCGCAGCCTCCGCTTCAGCCCGAAAATCGAACCACGGAATGGCATGGCCGGTCGGCGCGAGCGACGCGTCGAGACCAATGCCATCCTCGCCGATCCCGGCGCAGGCAATGGCTGCAATTGGCTGTCCGCGGCCGACCGCACGCCAGCCGCGCATGATCATCTCTTCGATATGACGAAGCAACGCCGGCGCGTCGGTCACGGGACCGATCCTGTCCGACGCGCGCGGCGTTGCCACCGTGTCCAGCCACAGGGTGCGCCCTTCCGCGCCGTCGACCAACGCAACCTTGAGGTTGGTCGTGCCGATATCGATGCCGCAGAAGAGATCGCCCATGGCTCGGTCTTACCAGTGACGGGTGTAGTTTTCGCGGGTGATCTTCGCCACCTCAGCTATCAGTTCGGCCGCCTCGGCTTCCGGCCGCTGCCAGATCTTTCGGCCGACAACGACACCCTGTGCGCCGGCAGAGATTGCGTCCTTGATATCCCTGATGGTCGATGCCGCATCGCCCGAGAGCGGACCGCCGGCAACGACGATCGGAATGTCGAGTTCATCGACCAGCTTGGCGGTCGCGTCAGGGCCTGGGAAGGTGATCTTGATGATGTCGGCGCCGAGATCATACCCGACGCGGGCAACCTCCAGCTCCTTCTCGATGATCTCGGGCGAGCGCGGCGTGTTGAGGAACACCGGCTCCACCATGACCGGGATGTGCCACTTGGAAGCTTCGGAAACGACAGTGCCGATGCGCTGGCAGTATAGCACCTTCTCCGCGTCGGTGACGTTCCACGGCAGGAGCAGCTTTACGCAGTCTACGCCGAGCCGGGCTGCGTCCTCGACGCTCGCAACCAGCGTGCCGGTGCCGGTCTCGACAGCCGAGGTCGGCCAGAACGCATCGATCGCCAGAACACGGGCCATGGCCGGCGCCTTGGCCAGCATGACTTCGGACTGCTTGACGATGCCGGTCGAGACCATGAAGCCGGTGACGTCTTCCTTCAGGAAGCGCTTCATCACCTTCACCGGCGCTTCCAGCGCCTCGACGCGACCCCATACCAGGCCGTGGTCGATAGGGACGATGAGTGCTGCGCGGTCATCGCTGAAAATCCGGTTCATCCGGTAGTTGGTCGAGTAACGGTTAGCCACGGGTAACTCCTGTTGTGGGTCGTGTTGGAATGGTCTTGGGAGGTTCAGTCGAAGACGAGCTGGGTCTTGATTGCATGGCCAGCCGCCATGCTCTCGACGGCGGCGGCGAAATCCCAGATGTTGAAAGGCTCGCCAATCAGGGTTTCCGCCTCTTTTTGGAGGTCAGGCATCAGTTCGGTAGCGGCGGCGAACTTGTCGGCCAACGAGTTGGAACCGACGATCGTGATCTCCTGCTCGTAGACATTGAAGGGGTTGATCGGCACGGTGACGTCCACGTCGTGGACGCCGACCTGAACGAGCGTGCCAGTCTTGTCGACGCAGGTGAGTGCCTGTTTCAGCGCAGGGACAGCGCCCGCCGCCTCGAACACCACATCGAACAATTCATCGCCCAGTGCTGACGGGTCGACCGCCTTGTCGATCCCGATACGGGTTGCGATGGCGCGCTTGGTGGCGACCGGATCTGCCAGCGTGATTTCGCCTGCGCCCATCTTTCGCGATGCCAGCGCGATCAGCATTCCCATCGTGCCGCCGCCAAGCACGAGGACACGGCGATCGCGCAACCGTCCGGCGGTCTCGACCGCATGAATCGCGCAGGCCAGCGGCTCGATCAGCGCGGCGACGCCGGCACCGATTTTCTCATTGACGGCGAAGGCGTTCCTGGCCGGAACCGCCACATATTCCGCTGCCGCACCGGCGCGGCCAACCCCTATCGGGCTGAGGTGAAGGCACAAATTGGGCCGGCCGGCCCGGCACCAGCGGCACTCGCCGCAGACCACGTTCGGATCAACCGCGACAAAGTCGCCTTCACGGACGCCCTTCGTGCCCTGCCCGACAGCGACCACGTGGCCCGAAAACTCATGGCCCGGTGTGACCGGATAGCAAGTGCCGGGAAAGCCGTGATGCAGGATGTGCAGATCGGTGCCGCAGATGCCGCAGGCGCGCGGCCGAACCAGGATCTCGCCCTGCTTGAGCGCAGGTACCCGTGCCTCGATCACATCGATGGCGTGATCCTCGGTAATGCGGATCGCCCTCATGGTTTTTGCACCGTCGAAAAGCGTATCGAGTGCGGTCATCCGTTTCTCCTTCCATTCTGTCCGGCGTTAGGCATCGTGTCCGTATTGTACGTACATGATGTGACGTGACTAGTCTCTATGGCTGCCGAAAGATACATCCTGGGTTCCTTCGCGGCGCTAGCGCTTGCGCCGCAGCAGATCAATGAGAATGGCGACGAGCACGACCACGCCGACGATGACGCGCTGCCAGTAGCCGGAAATATTAAGAAGCACGATGCCGTTACCCAGCACTGCCATGAGCAGCGCGCCGGCAACGGTGCCGGAGATCGTGCCCTGGCCGCCGCGCAGCGACACGCCACCGATGATCGAGGCCGTGATGGCAGGCATCAGCCAACCCTCACCGACTGACGGCTGACCGGAATCCAGGCGACTGGCGTAGAGGATGCCGGCGAGCGCCGCCAGCATACCCGACAGGCCAAACACCAGCATCTCGATGCGCTTGACCGGAATGCCGACCAGGACGGCTGCAGGGCGATTGCCGCCGATTGCATAGATGTTGCGGCCGAAGCGGGTGCGATTGAGCACGAAAGCAAGCACGATCGCGAGCAGGATGAAGATCAGGACGGGCACCGGAACGCCGAAAATGTCTCCTTTGCCGAACCATCCGAACACTGGCCCCAGCGGACGGATCGGGTTGCCCTGGGTGATTACCAGCGTCGCGCCGGCGAAAATCTCCCAGGAGGCCAGCGTGACGATGAACGGGTTCAGCCGGGCATAGGCGACGAGCGCCCCGTTGATCGTGCCGAGCGCGAAGCCAAACAGGCAGGTCAGCGGAATGACGAGATAGGGATGCACGCCGAGCGAGGTTAGAAGCAGCGCGCCGAAGATCGCAGACAGGCCCGCTCCCGCGCCGACCGAAAGATCGATACCGCCTATCAGCAGCACCAGCGTTTGGCCGAGCGCAATGATGCCGACGAATGAGGCCTGCCGGATCACCACGGTCATGTTGTAGCTGGTTGCGAAAGTGTCGACCGATAGCGTCAGGAAGACGCATAACAGCAGAAGTGCTGCCACGATGCCGATGGCCTCGAAGCGGCCTATCATGCTCGACAGTCTTGCGAAATTACTTTGCGATTGGCTCATGTGATTTCGATTCCCGTATCAGCTCATCGCCACGGCAAGCAGGCTTTCCTGCGTCGCGCCTTCGGTCGGCACGATGCCGCGCACCTTCCCCTCGTGCATCAGCACGACGCGGTCGGATACGTCGATGATTTCTTGGAGTTCGGACGATATGTAGACGACCGACAGGCCGCCCTGCGCAAGTTCGCGCAGCAGTTTCTGGATCTCGCGCTTGGCGTTGACGTCGATACCACGCGTCGGCTCGTCGAGAATGAGGATGCGGCAGTGGCTCATCAGCCAGCGCGACAAGATCGCCTTTTGCTGATTGCCGCCGGACAGGTTCGAGATCAGCTGGTGCGGCGAGTTCACCTTGATCGGGATGCTGCGGATATATTCCTCCGCCGCGCCGACAACCTTCAGCCAGCTTATGCCGGTCCAGTTCGCGAAGGCACCGAGGTTCGGCATCGCGATGTTCTCAGCCACGCTCAGCTGCGGAAAGATGCCATCATGCTTGCGCTCTTCGGGCAGATAAACCAGCCCGGCACGGATCGCGTCAGCGGGTGCGGAGAAATTCTCGACCTTGCCGAACACCTCGACCCGTCCGGCGTCTCGCGGCTTGTCGCCAAACAGGCAGCGCGCCATTTCAGAGCGGCCCGAACCGATCAGCCCGCCAATGGCGAGGATCTCGCCACGCTTCAGGTCGAACGAGATGTTGTCGAACTCGTCGCGGCGGCTCAGGCCTTCGACCTTCAGGACGATCTCGTCAGAAATTTTTGCCGGAATCTGGTGACGCAGATCGAGGTCGGCGACTTCGCGGCCGGCCATGGCCTGGATCATTTCGTCCTTGCTGGTCTTTGCCGGGTCCAGCTCGGTCACGAACCGCCCGTCCCGCAGCACGGTGATACGGTCGGAGAGTTCCAGGATCTCGCCAAGCCGGTGCGAGATGTAGAGGATCAGGCCACCTTCGCTGCGGAAGCGTTTGATGAAGTCAAAGAGACGGGCCGATTCCTTCAGCGTCAGCGCGGCGGTCGGTTCGTCGAAGATCAGCAGCCGCGCGCCGGTTGCAGTGGCGCGCGCGATCTGCACGAGCTGCTGCTGCGCGACGGTCACGTCGCCAGCCCTGGCATCCGGATCGATGTCGGGGTCGAGCGCTTGCAGATGCCTGATGGCCTCAGCGCGCGTCGCCTTCCAGCTGACGACACCGCCGGTCGCACGCTGGCGCCCCAGCATCACGTTCTCGGCGACGGACAGGGCGGGAGCGAGCAGGATTTCCTGCGGCGCGATGGCGATGCCCATATGCTGGGCTTCCATGGGAGAGCCGAAACGCACGGCCTTGCCGTCCAAGCGTATCTCGCCGCTGCTGACAGAATGGTTGCCGCAAATGATGTTCATCAGCGTCGACTTGCCGGCACCGTTCTCGCCGATCACGGCATGAACTTCGCCAGCCTTGGCGGTCAACGATACGTCACGGAGCGCGACGACCGAGCCGAAGGTCTTCGAAACGTTGCGAACTTCGAGCTGAGAGACGAGCATTGAACTACCAGTGGTCATTCAGATCCGGCCGCCCGGGACAATCGGCCCCGGCCGGCCGCTCCTGGGAGAAACGAACAGCATTACTTGGAGAAGGTTTCCTTGGTCATCACAACCGAACCGGTCGGGTGATCCATCGGAATGGTGTGGTTCTGGTTCATGGCGACCAGATACTTCACCGCCCAGTATCCGATTTCCCACTGACGCTGCGACTTCACGCCGACGACGACACCGTCCTGGATCAGCTGAACGGTTTCCGGCAAGGCGTCCATGCCGACGACGAGTGTCTTGCCCGTCATGTTGGCTGCCTGAACGGCACGGCCTGCACCGATCGGCGCCGAAGCATTGGCGCCAAACATGCCGGCAAGATCCGGATTGGCCTGCAACGCGTTTTCGGTCAGCGTGACGGCGGTTTCCAGGCTGTCATTGTCAGGCTGCTCGAAGACGATCTGGATATCGGGATGCTTCTTGGCCATTTCGTCCTTGAAGCCAACGACGCGGGCAACATGGTTCGGCGCCGTCAGGCTGCCGGAAAGAATGCCGACCTTGCCCTTGCCGCCGAGCTTGTCTGCCAGGAAGTTCGCGAGATCGCGACCGTCCTGCTCGTCGAGCCTGTGGCCGACAAACGGGTACTTCGGATCGCAAGCGGTGTCGAAAGTGATCACATTGAGCTTGTTTGCGATCGCTTCGTCGATGAGGGAGATATTCGTCGCCGGATCAAGGCAGGATACGGCGAGGCCGTCCGGCGCGCGGCCGATATCGGTTTCGATGCGGCGGTTGTGCTCATCAACGTCAGCCTGAGGCGGAGCGTCCCAAACATACGCGATCTCGATGCCGGCCTTCTTGTATTCCTCCACGGCGAACTTCACGCCGTTCTCCAGCTCTTCGTACCAGGGATGAATGAGTTTCGGGATGAAGATGAAGGTGAGCTTCTTATCGATCGGCTTCACCAGATCGACCTGCTTGTATTCCTGCGCCTGCGCGCCAAAGGCGAGACCAGCAGCGAGCAACGCCGCAGTGACACCCGTTTTCCAGTTTAGCATAGTTCCTCCACTTGGGCGCCGAATGCGCCTTGAGACCACAGCATAAAATCGGGCGAAGCCTGCGGGCACGCGCGGGCCAAGGGGCCGCCCCGGACGAAGCCGGCCGCGCGTCTTGATGCTGCACTCCTCCACCACAAGCCGGACCTGAGCATCGAGCCGAACCTCCCGCCGGCTGTTGTCCATCTTGTAGGTACAAGACCTACCAGACGTACTTTAAACCCGCAAGTATGACTCAACAATTTTGTGACTCCGGGCAGTTCGGCTCCCCATCACCAGACGATGAAGCCGCCGTCGACGATCAGATCGATGCCGGTGACGAAGGAGGACGCCTGCGATGCGAGAAACACAGCCGGGCCGATCATCTCATCCGGGCTCGCGGAGCGCTGCATCGGCGTGTCGCCTTCGAATATCTTCATCTGGTCGGCAACCTCGGGGCGGATGTTCATCGGCGTTCGGGTGTAGCCCGGGCTGATGACGTTGACGCGAATGCCGCGGTCGGCCCATTCCATGGCAAGGCTCTTCGACATCTGGATCACAGCCGACTTGGACGAGTTGTAATGGACCTGGTTGATGCCGCGATTGACGATGGTGCCCGAGATCGACGCGATGTTGATGATCGTGCCCTTGCCCCGAGGCAGCATCACCCTGCCTTCGGCCTGGCAGCAAAGGAAGACGCCGACGACATTGACATCATAGAGGCGGTGCCATTGTTCGAGCGTCAGGTTCTCAGCCTTCTCAGCGAATGCAACACCGGCGTTGTTGACCGCAATCGTTATCGGGCCGAGTTCGGCCTCCACCTGGTCGATTGCACGGTTGATATCGTCCTTCTCGGTCACCGACCCGCTCACCACCAGGGCCCGGCGGCCCATGGCGGTGATCTTTCTGGCCGTTTCGGCGAGTCCACTCGCTTTGCTTTCGCGACCAAACAGCGCCACGTCGGCTCCTGCCTCGGCCATGCCGAGTGCAATGCTCTGGCCAATGCCGCTCCCCGCACCGGTTACGAAGGCAATGTCGCCGTTGAGTTCAAAGAGTTTCATGCTTTCCTCCAGATAAAAGACACGACCGCTTGTTCCGCCGAACCAGATTGGTCGGGCGGCCTTACCGGCCAGATATGAAATTTGGACGCCTCGCCTGCACGAAGCGCCGCAAGGTCAGCCGTCGGCGGCCTTCGCCACGACGCTTACTTTCACCACATCGCTGCGCAGCCATGAGGTGTAGTAATCGAAAACGCGCTCATCCAGCCCCCACGATTCCGAGGTGACCAGCAGCAGTGGCGCACCGCGCTTGACACCAAGCCGCTCCGCCTGCTCCTCGCTTGCAGCCACCGCCTCGACGTTACGCCGCGCGCCATAGACCCGGTAGCCCGCCTCGCGCAGCACCTTGTTGAGGGAGCCGCGGTTCTGCATGACCTCGCTGGCCTCCACGATGGGCTTCAGGTCCGGCAGCAGATAGTTGATCGAATACATAGCCATCTTGCCGTCGAGACGACGCTCGCGACGCAGCTCATAAACCTTCTCGCCGGCGGCCAGGCCAAGCGATTGGCAAACCTCGCGCGGCGCAGGGCGCAGGTCGGAGAACAGAACCCGCGTTTCCACGCTCTCGTGCTCATGATCGACCTTGCCTTCAAAGAAGCCTTCCGCCACCTGCAACAGCCACCCGGACGACTTGGGGCTCGCCACGAAGGCGCCACGACGCGGCACCATCCTGACGATGCCGCGATCCTGCAGGCTGCGAAGCGTCTCGCGGACGGTCGAACGAGCCAGATCGAAGCTGCGGCAAAGTTCGGTTTCGCTCGGCAGCCGGTCGCCGGGGCCGAACCGCCCCGACTCAATTTGCGCTTCCACAAGCCTCGACAGCTGAAGATAGTAAGGCTCAGGTGAGGATCGATCGATCCTCCCAGCGATTCCGACGGATTCGTGCATGGTTTTGTCCGCTATGTAGGTACAAAATCACTAACACCTCTTCTCGTTCTGATCAATCCGCCCCGATCGAGAACCCAAATCCTCCGGCCCGCCGTCTAAAAATGGCAAGCAACTCTCCGGCACCGAACGAGCGAAAGGCGGGCGTCCGTCCAAGCGCGCGGTTGAAGAGCTCAATCGGCGAATTCTTGATACGGCGGCTGGACTCTTCGCATCACAAGGGTTCGCGGCACCTCGATGGAGCAGGTGGCTGCCGCCTGTGGCGCCGGCAAAGATACCATTTACCGTCGCTATCCGTCCAAGACAGCCCTGTTCAAGGTGCTGATGGACGGCTTGCAGTCGCAGGTGCTCGGTGAACTGGATGAAATCATGAGCGCCGGCGGAACATCGTCGCAACGGCTTCGACGCTTCGCGAGAACGCTGCTTTCGATCAATCTGAGGCCACAGATGATTGCTCTCAATCGGGTCACGTTGGGAGAGGCTGTGGCATTTGGGGGCGTACAACCGACGCCGGCACCCCAAGATCCGATAATGATCCGCTTCACAGTCTTGGTGAAGCAGGCCCAAGCGGACCATGCTGGGGGAGCGCCGCTTTTCCGATCTCGCAGAAGAAGAGTGCTATTTTGATCAGGCGCTCGAGTTATTTCTGCAGGGCGCCGCGCAACCCGGAACCGTCTTGATTTCATGCGGCTCACCCGGAGATCGCAGTCTGCAGGGTGCCTATGTCGCAACATGTGGCCGCAGGGTCAGCCATCCTTTGTCACTGCACGGAGGTCTCAGGCGTGGCCATCATCTATCGTTTGGTACCGTGGTTACCTATACAAGACCGTATTCGGCAGGATTCCGCTCTAGTTTCCGAATGCCACTGGCAAGCGCAGACTGAATTTTTTCGCGAATATTATCGTCGATCTGCGACATGCTTTTACGAATCGCTTCCTGCCACGCAGTGCCGCGATCGCAGGCTTCCATGAACCCATCTGCCAGGTCTTCCGATTGCCGTTGCTCAATCAAGACTTCCATAATGGTTGCAGCCTGCGCCCGATCCTTGCGGCTCTTGGCCGTACCGTCGTTGTCCGTCCGTCGACGGCTGGCAATAATGAGTTTGTGGATTGCATACCTTTCGGGTGAAGGGATGTTCACGGGTACTTCTGCTCCGTGCAGCAGAACTGCCCGGATCGGCTGATAGGTAAGATAATCGAGGAAACGCAATGGTTGCGCCGAGGCACCTCCGAGCGCTGGCATTGGAGTAGGGCGGCCACCATAATTGTCTGATCCCGTATTCGGGGTCAGGAATTCGACCTTGTAGCCGGAACGTGTTGAAAACTGCGTCGTGAAACGACTGTCAGCCTGATGCGGGATCTCCCGGAAAGTCGGATCGACTGTCCTCAGCGTTTCCAGCACGGGCGGCATTTGATCTCCGACAGCCACGGAGATCGAATGAAACTGTGCGAAGTCGGCATCTCCGGTAACCATTGATGCACTAGGGAGGCGGACACCAAGGACAGCCGGGTAGCACTGATAGGCAACGGTGCCGACCAGGACCCCTCGAAGTCTGAAGAACCCGGCTGCAGCGAGCGCTTGAACGATGTCGCCAGTCTTTCCTTCTGGCCGCGGTAGATATGCCTCACGTACAAGTGTTGAGACCAGTTTCCGCCTTTCGCGGATATCAGCCTTTAAATCCTTGAAGTTTTCGACCCGCTTTGTGATCTCAGGGTCATCGACAGGGCCGACATATGTCCGTTTCTTGCTGCCCTCACCGTCCGGAAGATCAAAATACCAATAACGGCGACCCCGCACTTCTGCCGTGATAAACCGGCCGTTGACATTGAATTCCGAAGAGAACGCAGCATCCAGCATTGTTCGCAGTAACCATTCTGAGTCCCGCGCTGCATCTTATGCGGCCTTTCGGGCACAAAGCACGCATACGACAACGCAATAGCATGGTTTCCATTTCGAACCGAAGTCAGAGTCGTGCCTCTAAGCTGATATCGGAAACGCGTATCATTGAACGACTGAAATGGGCTGTATGCTGACCGGCCGCTGTCGGGCGGACTGCGCGGAGACGATACGCCTTCACCACACGCTTGGCGCGAAGGTGATTGAGACTACCCAGATTACGCGATAGCCCTCGAAGTCGAGGTCACCAGTGAAAGCAATCTTCGGACCCAGCAAGATGAATCTTGTTATTGCGTCGACGAAAACCAGTTTGGAGCCAACGTTCTTGATCGACTGTGTGGATTTTCCACCAACCCTCGGATAATCTCTTCCTAAGGGAGATCAAGCATGGAACGTCGGCTGGCCGCGGTCCTTGCCTTCGACATGGTTGGCTATTCTCGCCTTATGGGCGCGGACGAGCGGGGCACCTTAGCGGCTCAACGGCGGCACCGCAGAAGGCTCTTCAATCCTCGGGCGGGCCAATATCACGGTCGCATTTTCAAGTTTACGGGTGATGGTGCGCTCATAGAGTTCGCCAGTGTGGTCGATTCGGTCTGCTTCGCGGTCGAAATGCAATTGGCGCTTCGCGAAGAGAACGCCGAGGTCCCTGAAGACAGGCAATATCGCTACAGGATCGGCATCAACATCGGCGATATTATCCCCGATGACGGAGACGTATTCGGCGATGGTGTGAACGTCGCGGCGCGGCTTCAGGAACTGGCCGATCCCGGAGGGATATGCCTGTCCGGTTCGGCCTTTGAGCAAGTCCGGGGCAAGCTCGATCTTATCTTCGAACATCTCGGCGAAAAGCAGGTCAAAAACATCGCTGAGCCAGTAACGGTCTATCGGGTTCTGCTCGACGACAAGGCGGCGGCCCTGGCAACCCCGATCGCCCCCGAAACGTCTGCTGTTTTGACGAGCCGCAACAAAGCGGCCGTTACGGTTGCCTTCCTGCTGCTTGCTGTTGCGGGCGCCGCGCTCTGGTGGCAACCGTGGACGCTCACACAACCGTCGAAGCAGACCGAGCGGTTCGCTTATCCGCTGCCGGACAAGCCTTCAATCGCCGTACTGCCCTTTATCAATGTCAGCGGCGACACACAGCATGATCACCTTGCGGAGGGCCTGACAGACGACCTCATAACAGAATTGTCGAAGGTTTCCGGCCTGTTTGTGATTGCGCGTCATTCTGTTTTTGCGGTTCAGGCTACGGACGGCAAGATCCAGGATGTGGCCGCGGAGCTCGGCGTTCACTACGTCTTGGAAGGCACGCTGCAAAGGGCCACATCAAGGCTGCGGATCAACGTCAAGCTGATCGACGCGCTCACCGGGCTCTCACTTTGGGCCGAGCGCTATGATCGCCAGTACACGGATCTTTTTGCGGTTCAGGACGACGTCATCAGCAAGATCATTTCGGCACTGGCCGTCAAGCTGAGCGAAGGCGAGCGCGATCAACTGGCGCGAATTCCCACCGATAATCTGGAAGCCTACGACTACTTTTTGCGCGCTGAGCAGGAGGGCTTTCTTTACAGCGACGTCGAGACCTATCGTCGGACACTGTCCTACTACCAGAAGGCGATCGATCTGGATCCCGGATTTGCCGACGCACATGCCGGTATCGCCCGGATCGCCGTAGACGTCTGGCGCAACGACTACAATTATCTCTGGTCGGCTGCGGTGGCGCGAAAGATAGCCTATGACGCCGCCGGGCAAGCCTTGAAGCTGGATCCCAACAATGCCCGTGCCCGTACGGTCCTGGCGCTGCTTCAACTGGTCGACGGCCGGGGGGCGGAGGCGAGAGATTCCGCGAACCGGGCGGTGGCCGCCCAGCCGAGCGATGCGGAGGCATTCGGCAACCTGGCCCTGATTCTGGCTCACACCGGCAGCCGCGAACAGGCAGTCACGGAAATGGACAAGGCCTTGCGCCTCGATCCTTCACCGCCGCCGAGCTTCCAGTTGCTGGCGGGCGTTGTCTTCTATACAGCGCACGAAAACGGGCGGGCGATCCCCCTGATCGAATCTGCGCGCGATGCGCTGCCCAATGTAGAACCAGCGCGGGAATATCTGGCCGCAGCCTATGTCGACCAGGGCGACCAAAAGCGCGGAGAGCAGGAGGCGCTGGAATTGCTCAAACTGTTTCCGGACAGCAATCTGACCTATTACGGCTACCTGTATGATTACTGGCGCAAGGACGATCTTAGCCATCATCTGACTGGTCTGAGGGCGGCAGGCGTTCCCGAATGGCCGTTCGGGTTTAAGGGAGCAGAGAGCGACCAGGTCGGCGGTACGGAACTTCGCAGCTTTGTGACCGACAAGACGTGGACCGGACGGCACAAGAACGGCACCGAATTCATCCAGTATTTCGACAAAGCCGGAAACACCGCCTATCGTAGCGCCAACACGAACATCACCGGTATCATAGAGGTTCGGGACAACCGTCTCTGCGAGAAGTTCACCGGCTATTTCCTGGATCGCATGGTGTGCGGGTACGTCTACCGCAACACGAGCCAGGAGCAGCGTGACGCCGAATATGTTCACGTCACGCCCCGGGCTCTAATGTACTTTTCTCTTGGCCAGTGACAGGCGGTCGCGGTGTCCGGCGTCAATTGGGGGACTGCTGCCAGTTCTTCTCCAGCTTTTCAGAAACCAGTGTGTTCTCGACCTCTGACCAGTGTTTCTGTGAGTCGACAACCTTGGTTGGGTTCTTTTCAAAACCGTCGGCTGCCCCTGGATCATAGCTTATATAGAGCTTGCCTTCGATGATCCGCCAGGCTTTCGGGTCTATATTGGTCGTGACCGTTCCAAACGAGACGCCGTCGGCGCAATAGCCACCGTATTGCGGGGCATATTTGGCTGGCTCCTTTTCGAAAAGATCGCGATTTTCAGCACTCGCGAAATGCCAGGTCGCGCCCAGCCAGTGGTAGGAATATTTTGCAGACCCTTCCACGGCCTGGTTCTGGGTGAAATAGGCAACAGGGTCGTAACCCTTGATTGCAACGTCACCGAAGTAGCCAGTGTTGACAAAATCTTCGGCCACAGCGGTCTGGGCGAACGAGAGCAGGACTGAAGCGGCACTTGCGGCCGCGGCAATCCGAACCGCTCGTTTCCACCTATGATTAAACATGCCAATTCCTCCGTTTTCCGGGCAGAGCCTTGCCGCAACCGGACGTCATTTTCGCTTGGTGCATTCCTCATAAAGCCATTTGCCGACAAGATCGGCTTTCTGGCAGGAAGCACCCGCTTTCATCAGCAGGCTTGCGGCATCCCAATGCTCGCGCCATCCAGCTTGGGTTAGAGGCGTATAGCCGTTCCTTTCCTTCGCTTCGATCTCTGCCTTGTTGGCCAACAGGAATGCGACAACGTCCGCGTGGCCTTCTTCGGCTGCGGCATGCAGAGCGGACATATGGTAGAAATTCTTTGCGTCGTTGACTGGCGCACCCTTTGCCACCAGCAGTTCAACGACCTCGAGGCTTCCCCCATAAGCTGCTGCGTGCAGCGCAGTCAGTCCGCCTTTGTTGCGAATGTGAATATCGGATCCGTTTTCCAGCAGGAGGGCGACAATTTCGGCATGACCGGCCAGCGACGCAATCAGCAACGCCGGTTCGCCCGCTGTATCGAGTTCTGCGACGTCGGCGCCCTGATCCAGCAGTTGTTTCGTGCGTTCGACATCACCGTCTCTGACTGCATCGTGCATGGCACCGGCCGATGCGACTGCAGTACCCAGCATCAAACAGAAAACAGAAGCGCAAAGATAATTCACTGCAAACTCCCATTGAACAGCGGTTCATCGGCCTTCCGGCCGGTTGCCCTCACAACGTGGTCTTGCAAAATATTGCCAACAGCTTCTTCAAAAGACCCGCTGGCATTGGATGCCGAATGCGTTTTCGCCCCGGGACCAAACGGCGCGCATTGAGCGACCATAGGAAATACCGCAAATCGAATGTGGCGACCCTAATCTATGTAATCAGATTGCCGCGATCTGCCGGTTGGTGCTGCGCGACAAAGCCACCAACGAAGGAGAGTAACGAACATCGCAATTCGTTGCTCTGCCGACGATCCCTGTCTCACTGTTCCATGAAAGCGCGAGACATGCTGTCGGTGACCGGCTTGGCGAGATAGGAGAAAAACGTCCGCTCGGCAGTCTGAATCATTATTTCCACGGGCATACCCGGCGTAGGAGAGAATCCGGGGACCCTCGACAATTCGCTGACGGCAAGTTTGACGCGGGCCAGGTAGACTTCACGGTTTTGATCGCCGCTGGTATCCGGCAAGGAATCCGCCGAGACGTAGTAGACCTCGCCGTTCAGCACCGGCGTCGTGCGGCGATTGAGTGCGATCAGTTGAATGGTGGCTTTCTGTCCAACCCTGACAGTGTCGATCTCGGTGCGCGGAACCTGTGTTTCTATGACGAGAGGAACATCGGCCGGCAATATCTCCAGGATGCTCTTTCCGCTTTCGATGACACCGCCCGACGTATGGTAGAGCATGCGGACTACCGTACCAGCCACCGGCGCGTGGATCGTGGCCCGATCAAGAACGTTCTCAGCCTCGTGGGATTGCTGCCGAACGCTGTCACGCTCCGCCTCGACGCTTTGCAACTCGTCAAGCGCCGCCTGTTTGTATGCGGCGATGGTCTGCACCACCTGCTGATGGTGCTTGGTGATCTGTGCATTGGTTTCCGAAACTTCCGCCGCAAGCCGGCCCATCTGACCTTCCGCGTCCGCCATCGCGCGCTGAACGGCCTTCAGCTCCGTCTTGCGCAGAAGCCCTTGATCGGAAAGAATTTTCTTGCCGGTGTATTCCTCGTTGAGAAGGCTGAGCTGGCGCTCCATCGAATCCCATTGCTGCTGATAGCCAGTCGCGCGAAATTCAAGCGCCTTTATGTTCTGGTCGAGAAGTCCGATCTCACTGTCGAGCTTGCCCCGCGAAGCTTGAAAGTTGAGTTCCTGACTTGCCATGATCGCGGCAACGTCCTCCTCGGCCCGGTTCTCCTGCATGATTTTGGGAAAGCTCACCTTCGTCATGCCAGCGGCCTCGGCCGACAGCCGCGCGACAATCCCCTCAAGCCGCAACCGGCGCAGAAAAAACTGCCGTTCATTGACGCGAGCCGCCGTCTCATCCAGCCTCAGCAGCGGCTGGTTCACTTTCACCACATCGCCCTCGCTGACCAGCAGCTCCTTGATGATGCCGCCTTCCAGATGCTGGACGATCTTGTTCTGACCAGTTGCGACGAAGCTTCCCTGCGTTATCACCGCGGCCGCGAGCGGCGCCGTTGTCGCCCATGTTCCAAACCCTCCGAAACACAGGGCCAGCAGCGCAAGCCCGGCAAGCGTTTGTTTGCGGATCGAGCGCGGAACGTCCGCGTACCATTCCGGGCTGTTGTGGGCAGCGACATCGGTCATCGATAGATCCCGTTCATTCGAATTGCCTGGCCAGCGGGCCGCCGGCGTTCGGTCCCATGCCGCGCGCAGCCAAGGCCTGCAGAACCTCCTGGCGCAAGCCGAACATGGAGACGGTGCCATTGGTGAGCAGGAGGATCTTGTCGACGCTTCGAAGCAGGGCCGGCCGCTGAGTGATCGTTATGACCGTGATCTTTTCCCGCTTGGCATGGGCCAGCGCTCGCGCAAGCGCGGCGTCGCCGGCGCTATCGAGATTGGAGTTCGGCTCATCGAGGATGACCATGCGAGGGTTGCCGAAAAACGCGCGGGCCAGCGCAATACGCTGCTTCTGGCCGCCGGAAAGCGGCGCGCCGTCGGCAGCGACGAAGGTTTCATACCCTTGCGGGAATGTCGCGATCATCTCATGAACGTCGGCGAGCATCGCTGCCTGATAGATGTCGGCGTCGGTGGCATCGTCGCGCATGCGCGCGATATTCTGCTTGATCGTGGCCGGGAACAGCTGAACGTCCTGCGGCAGATAGCCGATATTCTCGCCGAATTGCCGCTGGTCCCAGTTGCGCAAATCCATCAGGTCAAGCCGCACATTGCCGGAAGTAGGCAGGATCGAGCCAACGAGCATCTTGCCCAGTGTCGTCTTGCCGGCGCCCGAATTGCCGATGATGGCCAGCGAGTCTCCCGGCGCAAGCGAGAAGGTGATGCCGTTCAGAACCACCCGCTTGGTTCCCTGCGGCACGAACAGCAGGCGCTCGACATCGAGACGCCCTTCGGGGCGCGGCAGGTTGAGACGCTCGAAATTGAGCGGAGACGTCTGGAGCAGTGCTGCGATACGCCCATAGGCGGAGCGCGACAGGATGAACTGGTTCCAGCCTTCGATCGCGCCTTCGATCGGAGCGAGCGCCCTGCCCGCGATGATCGACGCGGCAATGACCATGCCGCCGGTGATCTCTCCTTCGATGGCCAGAAACGCACCCCAGCCGAGCAATGCGACCTGCGTCAGAAGTCGTGAGGCCTTGGATGTCGCCGCCGAAACGATGTTGCGGTCCTGCGCGATCACCTGGGCCCTGAGCGAACCGGCGGTATCCCGGCCCCAGATGCGGACAGCCTCCGGTATCATCGCCAGCGCGTTGATGATCTGCGAGTTGCGCGACATCGAATCCAGATGCAGGTTCGCCTTGCTCTGATGAACGTTGGCTTCGGCAAAAGGTCCCGCGGTCGCCCGCTGGTTGATCATGGTGATCCCCAGCAGGACGATCGCCGATCCGCATACGATGAAGCCGAGATGCGGATGGACGAGAAACACCGCCAGGATGAAGAACGGAACCATCGGTGCGTCCAGGAAGGACAGCAACGTTCCCGACACGAGGAACGAACGAAGCTGCTGAAGATCGCCAAGCGTCTGGTATTCGCGGCCGTTGCTGTGAAGTGCTGCACGCGCCGCGGCACTCAGGATCGGTGCGCCGAGCTGTACTGCGATCTCAACTGCTGTTCGCATCAGTATGAAGCGGCGGATCGCATCGAACATCGCCTGCAGCAAAACGGCGCCTACGATGACAGCCGTCAGCATGACCAGCGTGTTGAGGGACCTGCTGGTCAACACGCGGTCCGAAATCTGAAAGAGATAGATCGGAATAGCCAGCACGAGGATGTTGCTGGCAACCGTGAAAATCATCACGACGAGAAGATTGCCCCGCACCGCCTGCAAGCCGGCCTTCAGGTTTTTCCCGAAATCGATAGGCCCCAGGCGCTTGTGGAAGTGTCCGCCGCCTCGACCGCCATTGTCCGCAGTGCCGGGACCGGACGGCTTGGCATCCACCTTGAGCGGCCCGCGATCAGCCTCGATGGTCAGTGCGGCGGGCGGAATATGTTTCGCCTCCAGAATCTCCGCGCTGTCGGGCTGTACTCGTAGCGCTTGCGGTTCCGCGGCTTCAGCTTGGTCCAGAACCTCGACGACGGCGATCGGCTCGATTGGGGCGGTTTCCGGTTGCTGTTCCTCGGCCTCAATCGGCGGCAACGCAGCAACTTCCAAAGACGCAGTAGCTTCGGACAACGAAAGCGACGCCGAAGCATCGTCAGAGGACGGCGCATCATCGGAAAGCGTGAGCTCGCTGGAAGACTTTATTTCATCCGACGGCGACGGGTCATGGGAAGTTGGTTCAGGATCTGCGCGCTTGATGCCGGAGGCTGCATTCAACTGCGCTATGATTTCATCGAGCCTGGCCAGAGACCGCTCAACGACCTCCTCCTGCTTGTGAAGCCGTTGTGAAAGGACAACTGGCGTGCCGGCCTCGCTTTGTCTCGTGAACCCGGGTTCTCCCTCGTCATTGGTGAACGGTCGCCATGGGAGATCATTGTCATCTTTCATCACGATCCTCAGAGTTCGCGCTCAGGCCAGCATCGTCTGCATCACGTCACCATGCGGTGCGTCGAGGGTAGGTTGGAGGGTGGAGGATGCAGCGTCGCCATGATCCGCGACATCGTCATCAAGGAAGGCGATGGCTTCATTGACCAATACGTCCGGGTCCCTGCCACCAAGTTCGGGATGGGCTGAAACCAGTTCCGCCTGGATCAGGATCTCGTCTGAGTACTGGTTGCCGCCGACATAGGTCTTGCCGGTCGAATCGAGGTCCACGATTTCGGCGACATTGATCAATGCGTTCGAACCGGTCGATATGCTCCAGTGCGCTTCGGGGAAGCTGTCTTCGATGCCGTTCATCGCCAGTGCGACTTCGTCGGAATCGCCCAAAATGTTGGTTTGCTTTATATATTGCAGGTCGAAAATACTGCCCGAGACATAGAGGACACGGAGCGTGCCGATGCCCGCGAATGCAGGATCGTTCAGAATATCGGCGTCCAGTTGTTTGTTGCCGACCTTTAGATTGTCCGCCGTCTGCTTGTAGTGCGAAGGCAGTGCGGCGAAGCGATCCCCTCCACCGACGTTGACTATTCCGGCCTGATTCCAAAGCAGGTTGCCGCTGGAAGAAAGCGAGCCATCCCCGGTGGTGTGAAAACCGTTGACGCCGGCCACAAGGTCGTCGTCGAGCATGACATTCATCTGCTGGATGAAATTGGCGTCATAGATGTTTCCGCCGACGATGATGAGATCGTAGTAGAGCCCCAGCTCCGTAAGGGAGACATCGTTGAGCGCGGTGTTATCACCGGTCGTCACCGTCGTCTTGACACCCGAGGACGACAGAACATGCACATCATCGTCCGTTACGAAGCTGAATTGCTCGATCCAGTTCATGAAGATCAGATCGCCTTCGATGCTGGTAACGGCCCAATGCTGCGGGAAGCCTCCGGCATCCACCGCTGTATTCGTATCCTCAGTGGGATCGACACGCGCGAATACCGCGATGTTGAAAGCCTCGGTCGCAGCCTCGGGATCAAAGGTCCAGCCGCTGACAAACGAACCGATCGCATCACTGTCGCTCCAAACATTGGTCTGGATGATCGCGTTCACCTCGACATAATCTCCAACCGTCGCCATGACCGGTCCGGTCAGCCAGTTGTTGGTGAGTGCTGCCGAATTGACCAGCGTGTTGCTTCCGGCTTCCAGCGTAACAGAGGCCTCGATCTCGACCGAACCCAGACTGCTGTCGGAGTGAATGGTGCCGGTGTCCTCGGCCTCATCGTCGTCATCATCAGGATCGGGAAGATGGTCTTTCAGCTTGGGCGCATCAGCGGCGATCTCACCATTGACATAGGTGCCTTCGATCACCTGCTGCTTGAGGACAAACATATCGCCGTCGTCTGCATGGTCCTCTACGAAGGTCTTGAGAGCAGTCGTGGTTCCCAGGATGAAGCCTTCAATTGCCTCTTCCGAGCCCGGCGCGTCCAAATCTCCCAATGGCGCGAGCCGTGCGGCTCCGTGCAACAACGCCGCCAGTTCAGCGCCGTGGTCAGAAACCGGACTGAATTTAAGCCCGTGCCCGCCAGCTCCGACATAGTCGTCGTCCGAAAGCCTGATTTCCTGATTGATCAGAACCACAAGCGAGCCGGGCGGATCGATCTGCAATTCGACCCGTGACGCAGCCGCAAGCTTGCCCACTGCCGACACCAGGGGAGCGTCGCGAGGCAGCGCATCCACGCCGGGAACGATACCGTCCAACGCCGGATACTGCGGGTTCAGCCACGGCTCCACAGTGGCAAGGGCGGGCGCAAGCGGCTGATAGCGCAGGCCGGGGTCCATCCCGACGAAATCGTATGGAGCCTTGCCTTCAGCATCTACGTCGCGGAGTTGATTTTGCTCGCGTGCATGAGCGCTCTGCGCCTGAAACTCGTCAAAGTCCTTGCGCGCACGCGCCTCTTCCACCGCGATCTGAAACAGACCGATGAAATGCGCGATGGCCTCGGTAATCTTGTCCATAAGCACGAGGGATCGCTCGCCTCCTTGTTGGCAACATTCCACCCAGACCGGTCAGTTTTTCTTGTTGGAAGTCTGCGCGGGGAAGCTCCCCGCGCAGACTTCACTCCAAGTCCGCTGGAAGCGGACGTCAGTAATTAGACGTCTTCGCCAGTGAAGGTGCTGGTGAGATCCCCACCAACCACGGTCATATCGATCGTGTTTCCCTGCAGATTGGCGCCCATCACGATGCTCTGGTTGAAGGCAGTCAGATCGATGGATGCTTCGGCATGAGCTTCCGAGATGCCGTTGACGATACCGTCATCGCCATTTCCGGAACCCCATTGTCCGCCTGCACCGCCTGCGCCACCAAATCCGGTCGTCGCAGTGCCACCATTGCCGCCGGCACCGCCATCGCCGGCCCAGGTCATGCCGCCCGTGGCGTCACCGCCATTGCCGTCGCCACCCAGAGCCGAACTCAGACCATAACCGCCGGTGCCTGCGCCGCCTGTAGCGGCGCCGACCGTGGCCGCACCACCCGTCGCCGCGCCGCCAGCGCCGCCATTGCCGCCGAGGCCATAGCCGAGACCGTAGCCGGTGCCTTCGCCAGTACCCGTACCGGTGCCAGCGCCACCTTCGCCATAGCCGCCGGCGCCGCCAGCACCACCGGCACCACCTGTGCCCCAGCCACCGGCACCGCCGGAACCTGAAGCGCCAGAGCCGCCAGTACCCGTGCCGCCTGCGCCGCCGTCACCAGCAGCACCACCTGCACCGCCTGCAGCCGCCGCAGCAGCTGCCGCGGCATCAGCCGCCGCGCCGCCCAGGGTTGCAGCAGCAGCTTCAGCATCCGCTGCCGAAGAAGCCGCGCCATTGCCACCATTACCTGCCGAGCCGGCATTGCCGCCTGCACCACCCGTTCCGGTACCGCCGTTGCCGCCGGTGCCGTCACCGCCAGCGCCGCCTGTTCCGTCACCACCGTTGCCGCCGGCTGCTCCGTCGCCGCCTGCGCCGTCACCGCCGGTGCCTACGCCGACACCGAGGCCGCCAAGGCCAATGCCAAGACCGGTGCCGCTGGCGCCAGCAGCGCCTGTTCCGCCACCTGCTCCGCCGCCGGTAGCAGTACCGCCGACAGCGCCGCCGCCAGTTCCGGCACCGCCGGTCGCGCCGCTCGACGCCGCACCGCCAATACCCTGTCCGGCGTTGGTCTGACCGCCATTGGCGTAGCCGCCATATGCGCCATCGCCGCCATTGGCTTTGGCATGACCGCCGCCACCGCCGCCGCCACCGCCGGCATCGATGCCTTCGGCACCATAGGCTTCACCGCCATTGGCGTCGCCGTTCTGGTTGAACGGTGCGTTGTTCTGAACATAGGCGTTCTCGAGCGTATCATTGTCTTCGAGATCGGCGACCTGGTTCTGGAGGAAAGCCATGTCGTTGCCGGCGCCGCTCAGGGCACCGTTGAGGATGTCGTCGAAGCTGATGTCGTCGCCCGGATTGTAATGGATTTCCCCATCGCGATTCACGAACAGATTGCCCACCGACGAGCCGTCATAGATATCGATATCGGCGAAGTCGTCGTCCGTGGGCTGCCAACCTTCAAGGTTTACATTGACGCCCACATCGACCGTCGTGGTCGAGGTGTTGGTATTCGAATTGGTGTTGGTGCTGGAATTTTCGTTGAGATTGCCATTGAGGTTCAGGTTGCCGTTGCCATTGAGGTTTCCATTACCATTCAGGTTGCCGTTGTCGTTGTAAGACACGCTTTCCTGATACTGGTCCTGGCCTTGACCTTGGCCCTGATCCTGGCCTTGTCCCTGACCTTGATCCTGGCCCTGTCCTTGGCCCTGCCCCTGGCCTTGTCCCTGACCTTGACCTTGGCCTTGGCCCTGATCCTGGTTCTGGCTTTGATCGCCCGGGTCATAGATGATGTCGTCGAACGCGACGTTGTACTGGTCGTCTCCCAGCAGCTGAACGCCGAGCTGTTGAGTACCGTTGTTCTTGTTGGCCATTTCGATGTCCTCGAGTGAGGCCGCGGGCCGCATGACCACCATTCTTCTGTTACGGGGTCTTGAGCTTGCCGCGGACGGTTGAGTTTCAACTGGAATACACAGGCACGTCGTTCCGGATGCCGGGGGCTGACGCCCTCGGATCTCCGGTACTCCTGATCGCGGACAGAGACGTGCGGACCCACTCCACACGACAACATACGGCGCCGCACGCCTCCGCCTGAGCTAATACGCCTGGTTCAACCGAACCGCTCCGGCACTTAGCTCTCGCCCGCGCCCAGGAACTGAAACTTTGTGCCTCGGCCACCAAAAGTAACAGATACCAATTCGAGCTAGTCCTCTCGCGCTCTATTCTGCTTACAACGATGTAGTTTTAGGAAACGCATTACAAAATCATAAGTAAAGCTGTCAGTTGTATTTCCTTCCAGTTAAAAGAGTTCATGAAGCCGCTGTATCGAGCAGCTCAGCTTCACATCTCCTCCAACACGTTGTCTTTGCAGGCTTATGCATGGCCGCCCTGAGAATTCCGTCTCCTGGTCTCTCGATGCCGACATGACAACAAGACTACGATCCACAATTCCAGGGGAAAGCAAAATACAGCACTTCAACTTATGATTTTCGGCCCAAAAGAAGTAAGCATCCATTTGGCTTAACTCCTATGGCCTATTTAATCTCCCATACTGAGAGGTATTCAATATTAATTTTACAATATAAAATAAATGATGGCGAAGATTAAATCCATTCATGCGCCTTCATCTCGAAGAGAGAGGAAATTTTTGTTGCGGCTCGAAATATATGTCCTTTGGTCATAAGTAGAAAAATGAAGAACACCGAAGCAGAGAAAGCCAACTCCAGAGACGCCGCAGCCGCCATGACAATCATTCCGGAGCGCTTTCGATGAACAAACCCATCCCTCGTTTCCAGGAGATACTGCTGCTCACCGGCCAGCTGAACTATACTTGGACGAACACCGAGAGCCTGCTCATCTATCTCATCGCCGGTCTTGCCCAGGTCGACAAAGAGACCGCAATCGTGATTTTCCTGACGCTGAACACCACACGAGCCCGCATCGAGCTTGTCGAGCGCCTGACCAAGCTGCCCAAAACACCCGCCGAACGCCGGCGCGAGATACTGGCGGTAACCGAGAAAATGACGCAGGAAGCCAAGCTGCGCAACAAATACAGCCACTGCATATATTCCTTTGACGGGGATGGAGAAGCCGGAAGCACACAATTGATGAGAATATTTGATACAAAAAACGAAATTCGATATGGAAAGATTGAAGAAATCAACGGTACTGAAATAAAGAAAATAGAAAATTGCATCGAAAACCTAATCGCCATTAATAAGCAGATATGGAAACTCGTCAAAGATTATTCATATCCGTGCTGATACATTAAATAAATTTCATATTTTTTATGACATTGCTGGCGATAAACCTGGGCATCGGCGCGGTGCTGATGGAACAATGGCGACGCTTGTACCCAACTCGGTCGGTCTGACCGTTCGCCCTACGCCGCGGCCGCACTTAGGTTCTGGTGTCGGCCAGCTTCGGCGATTGAGCCCCGTTCGAGTACGGCAATCAGGGTCTCCAAAAATCGCGTGTCCATGTGCTTTTATCAACGCTTCTTACTTCGCGGTCCAGCATGCGGCACCGTTGGCCCCCGCTTGGATACCGTTATTTTAGGAACTGTGAAAATGCGAGTGCATGATTCTGCACACAATTGAATCTCGATGCGGCGATTTTGGGAGAGCAAACGTAATACGTTTGCGGCTGCGGCCTGACTTTAGCCTACCTTCGGCCAACCGGTAAGCAGCCGTGACGCCAATATTCTTGGCACAAACACAGCAGCATATCTGTTTTCCTCGTGATGAACCAAGCCGTCTGCGGGTCAAATCCTCATGCCAGAGTTCACCTGCGCTCCGAGATTATCAGTGTACAGCCGCATACATTACTGTTTCCTCATTGGCCCGGTCGGCGTCGAATTCTTCAACGATGCGCCCTTGCCGGCAAACCAAGATACGGTCTGAAATTTGCAGAATTTCGGACAGATTAAGACGAGATCACCATTACTACAATGAGTCGATGGAGGCGTCCTGCCCTTCGGGACCTGGCCTGTCTTCAACAAGACCCACCCCTTGCGCGGCTCCCAGTGCCAATTGCCTTCCGCGAACTCAGTCAATGGAAGGAAGAACCGGGCAAGGTCAGCGATAACCACGGCCAGTTCGAGAGGGGCGGCCGCCATATGTTCGCGACCGAGAAACGCCAGCCACTGCCGATCCCAAACTTCGGCATAGGCTTCGCTGAGACCCGTTGCTCTCTTTTGGAATATCCGTCCGTCGCCTCGTGAAAGTCTGCTGCACCGCCTCTGTGAGCGCGGACCGCTCAAGCTCGAAGGTCTCCGCGATCAGCCAGAGATCGTAGAAATCCTTCAACCGACTATTCGCCATGCCGAGCGTCACCATAGCCTCGAATTTCTCCGCAACCACGGCCGCAACCGGATAGGCTCGCAGGTGCGGCGCAGGCGCGTCGAGTAACGACGGGTATTCTATGTCGACTGGCACAGGCGTGACCGCATCACCGAAGCCTATGTCCACCTGGATGGGAATGCGGGCGCCTGCAATGGTGGCAGTCGTGCGCACGCGGACACCGCCATACTCGACTTCCTCACGGATCGGCGCGGCTTCGAGGGCGTCCACGTCGAAAACGACGCCGTCATCGGCGACCGGCTGCGTGCAAATGGAGCCTCAGCGATGGCCTTCGGGCTGTTCTCGCCATAGCCCAGCAGATCGAGGTCACGCGTCGGTCGAAACGGGTCGGTGACCCAGGTCACGAACAGCATCGCGGCCTTCAGGATGAAACGGTCGCGATGCTCAGAAAGGCTCAGCCGGTAAAGGAGTCTTTCGAGCGCATAGCGCGTCAACAGGATCTGAAAGTCCTGACGCTCCGCGCGAGATCTATCCAGCAGCCGGGCGCGCACCGATGCCCGACGTTTTTCCTTGGTTCACGCGTCATCAGCCACCGACGCCTCGACATAAGGCCTCATGGTCGACCAGATTCTGGCCTTTTTCGCATACGCCCAGAGTTCGTAGCTTGTGGTCTTGCGCTGCCGAAGTCCCTCGCGCAGACCCTCCAGCGCAGCATCGAGGCCGACTTTGGCCCGACGGTGTCAGTCTCGTCCGTCTCTGCGCGGAAACGATCTATCGCTTCATTTATGGCAAGGACGATTATGGTCTCGGCCTCTACCGCTATCTTCCAATGTTTAGATCGGGACGGCGATTGATTTATGATGAAAGTGGTTGCGGGGGGCTCGCAACCACCGAGAGCGACATTTACTTCTGATAGCTGCTTGAACGAGTTCTCATGATTTGATCCGGGAGCCCATCGGCCACTGCCTGTGTCAGGCGCGATTCCTCAATGTCCACTGCTGCCCATATGCCCTGCCAGATGGTGGATATGATCGGTGCCTATGCCGCAACAGCCACCGATGATCGAGGCGCCCTTCGCGGCCCAGCCATCGGCCCAGCCGCAGTAGGAGTTCGGGTCGAGATCGGCCCGTATGTCCGAGATCACCTCGTTGGCCGCGCCATCCTCGTCCTGCGAGCCGAAGGCGTTAGCGTAGACGCCGAGCGATAGGCCGGGAACCGCAGCACGCGCGGCCTCAAGTGCCGCGCCCATCACCTCGGGCATGGAGCAGTTGAAGAGCAGCGCCTCCGCGCGCGCCTCCAGCGCGAAGCGAGCGGCATCGGCCACACTCTCCCCGGATCGCAATTGCGGCTCGGGCATGTCCTGCGGCGCGACATCGTCCCTGAGCGTGAAGGACAGCCAGACCGGCTTGCCGCTGCCGCGCACCGCCGCCACGGCGGCCCGCGCTTCCTCGAGGCTGCTCTGCGTCTCAGCGAGCCAGAGATCGACATGCGGTGCGAGACCTGCGACCAGCACCGAGAGGTAATCCTGCGCGAGATCGGCGAGGAACAGCTCTGGCTGATAGGAGCCGAACACCGGCGGAAGCGAACCCGCGACCTTCACGCCTGCTCCCGTATCGGCGGCCTCGCGGGCGAGACGCCCGGCCAGCGACGCCAGCTCGGCGCCACGTGCGCGAAACCGCTCCTCTCCGATATGGAAAGGCACCAGCGCGTAGGAATTGGTGGTGATGACTTTCGCGCCCGCACGCACATAGTCTTCATGTACGTGCCGAACGAGATCGGGCGCTTCCATCAGCGCCAGCGCGGACCATTCCGGCTGGCGGAAGGGCGCGCCGATGCGCTCGAGTTCGCGGCCCATGCCGCCGTCCAGGATGGTGATGTCGTTCATGCCTGCTCCTGTTGCGGTGGCGTCGCGCCGCGTGCGTGAAGTTCGTGAAAGCCGGTCACATCCAGCTCGATCGATTCCGCGATATGATCGCGGACCGCCTGTTCCGCCGCGTCGGGGCTTCCCGTCATCAGCGTGTCGAACAGGCACTGATGGTCGCTGACCAGCGGCTGGCGGCAAGGCCAGTGCGCCTCGGACCAGCGGTAGAGCCATTCCATCTTGTCGGCCAGCAGCCCGTGGCGGCGAATGAGATGCTGGTGCCCGGTCTGCTCGACGAAGCTCGCATGGAAGCCGAGATCGGCCGCCACCCGCGCATCCGTGCCGGCATCGTTGGCAGCAGGCAGCGCTGCAAAGGCGGCCTCGACCAGCTTGGTGCCGAATTCGGTGCGACGCTCCGCCAGGATGCGCGCGCCAAGCCCCTCGAAGGCCGCGCGCAGCGTATAGATTTCCCAGATCGCCTGCGCGTCGAGCACTGCTACGCGCCAGCTCGAATAAGGCGTGCGGGTCACCAGCTCCTGCGCTTCCATGGCAAAAAGCGCCGAGCGCACCGTGCCACGGCCGAGGCCAATGCGGTCGGTCAGGTCCAGCTCGGTTAGCACCGCGCCCGGCGCGAAATCGCCCCTGACGATGGCTTCGCGCAGCCATTCGGTGGCCTGATCCTGAAGGCTCTTGCGCTGGATGGGTTGACGCATCACGGTCCTCTAGCGGTTGCGGTCGAAATGGCCGCTGAGAAAGGCGCGGCAACGTTCCGACGAAGGATTGCCGAATAGCTGCTCCGGCGTTCCAGCCTCCTCTATCAGCCCTTGATGCAGGAACACCACCTGCGACGAGACCTCGCGCGCAAAACCCATCTCATGGGTGACGATGAGCATGGTACGGCCTTCGTCGGCCAGAGCGCGGATCACCTTCAGCACCTCTCCCACGAGCTCCGGGTCGAGCGCCGAAGTCGGCTCGTCGAACAGGATGGCGCGGGGCCGCTGGGCGAGCGCGCGCGCGATCGCCACGCGTTGCTGCTGACCGCCGGAAAGATGTGCGGGCCAGGCGTCACGCTTTTCTGCGAGACCGACCTTTTCCAGAAGCGCCGTTGCTTCCTCTTCCGCTTCCGCGCGGGGGCGCTTCTGGACGAAGAGCGGTGCCTCGACCACGTTTTGCAGCACAGTGCGGTGCGGCCAGAGATTGAAATTCTGGAAGACGAAACCGAGATGGCCGCGCATCCGCCGCGCCACGGATTCCTGGCCGCGCGTGAGCCTGCCTCCCTCAGGCGAAAGATTGTCCTCACCCACCGTCACTGTTCCAGCATCGGGTATTTCCAGCATGGGTATGCAGCGCAGGAGGGTGCTCTTGCCCGAGCCGCTCGCCCCGATCAGCGAGATGACGTCGCCGTCCCTGGCGGAAAGGTCGATGCCGCGCAGCACCTCATTGCTGCCGAAGCTCTTGTGCAGACCGGCGATGGAAAGAGCGGTGGAGGGGAGGCTCATGGCGTCACTCCGAACTGCCAGGGCGAAAGACGGCGCTCGACCCAGGCCGAAAGCCGCGTCACGAGAAGGGACAGCGCGAGATAGATCACTGCCGCACATAAGAAAATTTCGACCGCACGCCATGTTTCCGAGACGGCGGCGCGGGCGATGCCCGTCACCTCCATCAGCGTGATTGTGGAAACCAGCGCCGTTGATTTCAGGATCGAGATCACCTCGTTGGAATAGGCCGGCAGTGCCTGCCGGATGGCGATGGGCAGGGTGATGCGGCGCAGAACCGTAAACCGCGTCATACCCGAGACGCGCCCCGCCTCGACCGCCCCTTTTGGAACGGAGCGCAGGCCACCGCGCAGGATTTCGGACGTATAGGCCGCGTCGTTCAGGATCAGCGCCAGCAGCCCGCACCAGTAAGGCTCGCGCAGGAAGGGCCAGAAGAAACTCTGCCGGACGAAGCCGAAGCCCGCCAACCCATAATAGATCATGAATATCTGGATCAGCAGCGGAGTGCCGCGAAACACGAAGACATAGGCCGACGCGACCGCATTGCCTATCCGCGTGGCGCGCATGAGGTTCAGAGCCAGCGCGAGGCTGAACCCGCCCAGCAGCGCCAGGATGCCGAGGTTCAACGTCAGCGGCAGGCCCATGAGAAGCTGGGCGAACATGCCCGCGAAGAAGTCGAAATCCATCTCAGACCCCGCCCTGCTCATGCCCGCGCAGGCTGCGCTTTTCCGCGAGGCGGAAGAACTGATCGGAAAGCGTGGTGATGATCAGGTAGATCACACCTCCCGCCGCATAGAAGAGGAAATGCTCCTGCGTGGTGCCCGCCGCGACCGAAACCTGACGCATGGTCTCGACCAGCCCGGTCACGGAAACGAGGGCGGATTCCTTGATCACCGACTGCCACTGGTTGCCCATGCCGGGAACGGCCGTCACCATGGCCTGCGGCGCGATGATGCGGCGGAACAAGGTGAACCGCGTCATGCCCGAGACGCGCCCCGCCTCGATCGTGCCCTTCGGTACCGCCTGATAGGCCCCGCGCAGCACCTCGGACTGGCTGGCGGCCGAGATCAGCCCGATCGCCAGCATTCCGGACACGAAGCCGCTGATGTCGAACGGCCCCGGCAGGCCGAGCGCGGTACCGACGGCAGTGACCACCTGACGGCCGCCGAAATAGAAGAGGTAGATGACCAGGATGTCCGGCACGCCGCGGAAAATCGTGACGTAGATTTCGGCCAGCTTGCGCAGCGGCCAGTTGCCCGCCACCCTCGCCCAGGCGATCAGCGTGCCGAGCATCAGCCCGCAGAAGAAAGCCGAGACCGAGACATAAAGCGTCATGAGGCCGGCGCGCGCAAGCGCCAGCCCCCATCCGTCCGGCCCGAAGCCGATAAGTGTCAGGTCGCCGGGCAATCCCGCCTCAGAGCGTCGGCGTCACGACCATGCCGAACCACTTGTTCGACAGGTCGGCCAGCGTGCCATCGTCCGACATTTCCTTCAGCCCCTTGCTGAGCAGCCCGGCCAGTTCCTTGTCGCCCTTCTGCACGACGATGGCCGCGCCGCGCCCCATGACGCCGCCCATGAAGGATGGGCCGGTGGCCGTGGCGGTCTCGACGTTCTTTTCGAGGAAGGCCGAGATGTTGGTGACGGAGGCCATGCCGGCGTCGAGCCGCCCGTTGGTCAGGTCCTGATAGACCTCGGGGCCAGTCTGGTAGGAGCGGATGGTCACGCCCTTGTCGGCCAGATACTTGTTGAGGAAGTCGAACTGGATAGTCGAGACATGGACGCCCACGGTCTTGCCGTTCAGCACCTTGGCGATTGCCGCAATGGCTGCATCGGTGGCGGCCGCGTCGTCGAGATCGACGAAAGTACCGGCGCCCGGCAGCTCGATGCCGCTTTCCTTCATCACCGCGAAGGTTGAGCCTCCGGTCGTGTAGGGCAGCGAGAAGTCGACCACTTCGAGGCGCTTGTCGGTGACCGAAACGGAGTCGATCACGCCATTGTACTTGCCGTCGATCAGCCCCTGGATCATGCCGTCCCAGGCTTGGGCGATCACTTCGTAGTCGAAGTCGGCGCGCTTCGCGATCTCTGCAAGCATGTCCAGCTCGAAGCCGTACAGTTCGCCGTTCGGGCGCGTCATGTTGAAAGGCGGGAACGCGCCTTCGGTAGCGAAGACATATTTCTTGCGGCCCTGCGCCAGAAGGGCGGAAGGAGCGACGGCAAGCCCGGCGACGGCTGCGAGGCCCATGCGCAGGAAGGTTTTGCGGGTAATGTTCATGCGGAAATCATCCTTGGCAAAAAAGGTTGAGACGGAAGGTTTGATGGATCAGGAAAGCAGGTCCACCGCCATGCGCGTGAGCGCGATGGCGCTTTGCCCGATGCAGGCTTCGTCGGGCTGGTAGTCGGAATTGTGCACGCGGTCGTCGCGGCCGGGCTGGCCCGAGCCGATGAATATCTGCACTGAAGGCATCAGCTCGGAGAAATAGGAGAAGTCCTCCGCTCCGAAGCTCGATCCCTGCTCGACATGCGGGGCCGAACCGAACTGGTGGCCCAGTACGGAGAGAGCGCGGTCGACTAGAGCGTCGTCGTTCATCAGGGGTGGCGCGCCGCGCGCATAGTCGATCTCAACCCTGGCGTTAAGCGCCTGGGCGGTGCCTTCGCAAATGCGACGGAACGCGGCCTCGGCCAGATCGCGCGCCTGCGGCGAACGGCAGCGCACCGTGCCCTCGAACATGCAACTGTCGGGGATGATGTTCTGTGTCGCGCCGCCCTCGATATGGCCGATGGTGAGCACGGCGGACTGCGCCGGGTCCATCTCGCGCGAAATCACGGTCTGGAGCTGGGCGATCATGTGGGCGCTGGCGACGATCGGATCGACGGCGGCATGCGGCCGCGCCGCATGGCCCGACTTGCCGCGCACCACCACCTTGAACTCGTCGCTCGACGCGGTACTCGCGCCGCGATTCAGCAGCACCTGCCCCGCCGCCAACTCCGGGCGATTGTGGAAGGCGACGGCAATATCGGCGCCTTCAGCCGCGCCGTCCGCCACCATCGCGGCCGCGCCACTCTCCTGCGTTTCCTCAGCGGGCTGGAAGACCAGCCGGATCGAGCCGCGCAGGCTTGGCGCGAGCGAGACCAGCGCATGTGCTGCGCCCAGAAGCGAGGCGGTGTGAAGATCATGCCCACAGGCATGCATCCGGCCGAGAACAGTTGAAGCGTACGGCAAACCGGTCTGCTCCTCGATCGGTAAGGCATCCATGTCTGCCCGCAGGATCACGCAAGGTCCGGGAAGGCCGCCCACGATCTCGGCCACCACGCCGGTTCGGCCTATGCCTGTGCGAACGTCGAGCCCCAGCGCGCCCAGTTCCCCCGCGACCAGAGCGGCTGTGCGGATTGTGTCGAAACCGGTTTCGGGATGGGCGTGAATGTCGCGGCGCAGCTCGATCAGCCGGGGCTCGATCTTGCGTATAAGCCCTTCGATTTCGGGCCCGGGGTCGTTGCGACGGTCGGACATCAGCTTTTGCACCTTTGAAAATGGTGCGCCCTGCTTGATGCTACGGCCGTTTATTGTCAAGGATCGACAATCGATGATTGCGCATCGAAATAGAATGGATTTCCAACGGCCGAAGAGGCGCCTCCAAGCACAGAGCCGTAAGCATGACAGGAAGCGGATGTATGCCGCTTGGTATTGGGAACGAGATCGCGACTAGAACAACCGCTTTTAGCGGGGACATGAATTCGCGTTTAACGCCGCAAGACGATCGCAGCTGTTAAACCATTGGGCGAGGCCGGAATGTCATGGCTGTATCGCGAGTTGTCGCAGCCCTTGACGATTGACACCTGCCCGATCTCCATCGTGGCCGCCGCGAGACATACCCATTCAAGAATCTTACATTTCGTCCCAGACCCCTCACAGGCTGTAAGAGCAAGGTCTTTCGGCTTCCCGGCGTGTTGGCGCCGATTTTGCGCTCCATGGCGTAAGACGGCTGCCCTTTTCCTTGCCGATCGCGAGTGCGCCGCAATGGAAATAGGGAAAGCCGGTATTGTCGTCGTCGTCGCAATGTCGATGGTAGCGAAACACCTCAACGACAACGCATCCCTTGCCGTCAGCGTTCTCACAATGCTTGAGCGCAATATCCATTGCCGCTTGTCGGCACCCCAAAAGAAACCATGCTTCTCATCATTCTCGGAATAGGCGATCGCTGCCCAGATGTCGCGCTCCTCTTGAGGTGGCGGAGCCGGTACATCCGGAACCGATGTAAGGAGATCAGCCGCGTGACATCGCAGCTCTCCAATTGACGATAGAACGGGTCAGGCGGAATCTCGGCGATATTTCGTTCTGATCAACAACGATGCCAACGACACTCGACACAAGATTGAAGACGTTACAGTCGAATATTGGGACGACCGAATGGCGATCAATCAACGCCCAATGTTCTTCGCCGCACAAGCCGTCATTCCGCAGCTGAAACGTCTCGGCGGCGGGTCAATTATCAACTTCGGATCAGTAAGCACGCGCATTGGTTCGAACTTTCCAGCCTACATGACCGCCAAAGCTGGTGCGCATGGTTTGACAAAAGGATTAGGTCCTGTTGACAAAGTATGGGAGCCATATCCGTGCAGCGGCGATGGCCAAGAATGCAGCAAATGATGTTTTAGTCTTGTCATAGCGCGTGGCAATTCGTCGGAACTGTTTGATACGATTGAACATGCGCTCGATGCGGTTGCGATTCTTGTATGCCCGGTAATCGCAGTTTGGTGGGTTTTTCCGGGTTGAGCGGTATCCCTTATCGGCGAGCATTTGACGCGGTCGGTTTACCGGCATGGCAAGAAGAGCGAGAACGGCGATGTAGTCGGATGTTTCGCCGCCTGTCAGGACAAAGCCAAGAGGGCGTCCCTGACCATCGGCGCGGGCATGGATTTTTGTGGTAAACTCGCCGCGTGATCGACCAAAAGCTTCCTTATGAGTCCCCCTTTAGCGCCCGCTGCCTGCGAATGGCCGCGAACCGTGGTGCTGTCGAGCATATGCTGCCAGTCGTCAGTGAGCCCCCAGTTCAACGAGGTCGGCCCATCGGCGGAAGCGGACATAGACCGAATTCCACTTTCCATATCGTTCGTGCATGTCCCGCCACGGACACCCGACGCGCAAGACATGAAGCATCCCGTTCATAAAGCGACGGTTATCGTAGAATGGACGGGACTTGCGCCCGCGCTCCGCAGGCAGCAGTTTCTCGATTATCTGCCATTCTTCGTCCGCCAAGTCGCCTCGTGCCAAAGCCGCCTCCAAAATGCAGCTTTGAATCACAATCCGCTGGGATTGGGAATCCACAGGGTAGCGCACGAGGCAAAAACAGCTACTGATCAAACCCATATCGGGCAATAGCGAGAGGCAGATGTCATCAACAGAAACTGATCAGGCTCGGCGTAGTCAGAGACACTCGAAGAAGCGGGCAGGTGGGTAGCTACGCGCGTCGGCATTGACTGGCTACGTATGTGTCGATATATTCTAATTTTATCGACATGTAATCGCGATGTGTCGATGACGACGACATGTGCTGGCAATGTGTCGATTGAGGCGGGGTTAATCGACATGACGTTTCGGCCAGACATTCCCTACAACGACCTACCGCCGTTGCCTCCTGCTACGGATATCGAGACGAAGGCTGTTCTGAAAGCCTGCATTGCCGCGCGCGCAGCCTTGGCTGAACTCAAGGTCTCTGGACAGCTCATTCCAAACCAGGCTGTTCTGATCAACTCCATTCCACTGCTGGAGGCCCAAGCCAGTTCCGAGATCGAGAACATCGTCACGACGACTGACAAACTGTTCCAGTTCGCTAACGAGGCTGGCGTACAGGCCGATCCTGCGACCAAGGAAGCGCTGCGCTATCGCACAGCGTTGAGCGAAGGTTTTGACATGCTGCGCCGCCGCCCTGTATCGACGTCGACGGCAATCGCCGTCTGCAGCACGATCAAAGGTGTCGACCTGGATATTCGGGCGACACCGGGAACGGCTCTGATGAATGAGGCCACCGGCACCGTTATTTATACGCCGCCGGAAGGGCAGAAGCTGCTACGGGATAAACTGGCCAACTGGGAACGCTTCATTCACGAAGCCGAAGACGTTGATCCGCTCATCCGGTTGGCCGTCATGCACTACCAGTTCGAGGCCATCCATCCGTTCGTCGACGGCAACGGTCGAACCGGTCGCGTCCTCAACCTTCTTTACCTCGTCGACAAGGGATTGCTGGACATCCCGGTGCTCTATCTGAGCCGCTACATCATTGCCAACAAGCGTGCCTACTATGACGGACTTCTCGCCGTCACGACCGATGGGGCTTGGGAGAGTTGGATACTGTACATGCTCGAAGCGGTTCGGGAGACAGCTGTCTGGTCTACCGCGCGCATTGGCGCGATCCGTAACCTCCTCGACCAAACTGCCGAGAAAATGAGGGGCGAGTTGTCGAAGATCTATTCGCGCGAGCTGGCCGAGGTGATATTTGTGAATCCCTATTGCCGCATCAGCGATCTGGTCGCGGCCGGCATCGCCAAGCGACAGGCGGCGTCCACCTATCTCCAGGCCATGGCAGAGCACGGGCTGCTTGAGCAGATGAAAGTCGGCCGGGAAAGCCTTTATATCAATCCGGCGTTGCTGGCTCTGCTGAGGGACCGAACCGCAACTTGACCAAGCCACAGAGCAAGGCGTGGTGAGCGCAGACGCTTAAAGCGAGAGATCTTCCTCGAGCCTATCCGCCGAATCAGCGGGGGTCGCGGGAAACATCCCGTGTTCCGTCCCGCCACCTCCCTCCCCTAGCAGGCCGGCATCCTGAAGCATTTCGAGCTTCGGCAGATCGCGCAGCGTCTCCAGGCCAAAGGCCGAGAGGAAGTGTTTTGTGGTGACATAGGTATAGGGCGCGCCGGGCGTCGGGCTGCGCGGTCCGGAGGCGATGAAGCCGACATCGCGCAGGCTGGCTATGGTATCGCGCGAGACCTCCTTGCCAAAAATTTTGCTCAGGTCGCCCCATGTCACCGGCTGATAATACGCAATTGCCATCAGCGCCGTCGCTTCGCCATCGGAGAGACTTGCCGTGGCCGACCGCGTCGGTACCGCCGCAGCGCGAATTGCGGGCGCGTAAGCCAACGGCTTCGGTGCTGCCAGCCGTCGGCGACAGCGACAAGCTCGTAGGGCCGGGAACTGAGTTCCTCGCGCAAATCATCAATGAGCAGGTCGATGCTGCAATCTTTCCCGACCACCCGCGCCAGCGTCTCACGGTCGACGGGCTCGGCAGCAGCAAACAAGACCGCCTCGACGCGTAGCATCCATTCGCGCCAACGCAAGGCCGGCGGCAGATTTTCCAGCTCGCGATCGAAGGAGACGTCGTGTCCGGGTGTTTTGCCTCCGGCCGTCGTTTTGTCAGCGCGCGCTGTCTTCCTGGCTTTGGCTCCGCTCATGGTCACAGTCCAAAAATTCGGAACGAAGAACGGCCGGAGAGTTCGCGCACAGACATACAAGAGTAGCTGCTTCGGGCTATGGCGGGGGACAATTGCAGACATCAAGTTCGGCTCATGGCGTAGGGTAATCCATCCGAGAGACTTGGGTACCGGAAAATGCGGCTGCATAATCAGGGCTGTATCGAGGTCTCCTGCAAGGACGGCGTGATACAGATCGACCGATGAGCCTGGCATCAGAAAATACTCGATCTGCGGAAACCGCATGCTCAGCTTTGCTATGATTTCGGGAATTTGGCCCGTGAGCGCCGTCGCGGTCGCACCAATCCGCACCTGTCCAGCCGGCAAGTCACCCGCCGCGATCGCCCGAAGATCGCAGGCTGCCTTGACCAGATTTGGTCCGTGTCGCTGGACGCCATCCCGGCTGCCGTCGACCTCACGGTCCGCCCCACACGCGAGACGAGGGTTTGCCCCAATTCAGCTTCGAGAGCGCGTATACGCTGCGCCACGGCGGCTGGAGTCACATTCAACCGTCGGGCAGCCTGAGCGAACGAGCCGCATTCCGCGACCAAGAAAACTTTCCAGAAACCAGGTATCCATAAATTACTTTTGGGGCTGTCCTAGGAGATTTGTTGTTTGATCCAAGTTTTAAGTGTCTTCAAGAGGCTTGCTGGTGGTCCGTAATTAAAGCGCCATTCGCATTCCTTGAGGAAGAGATGGAAGTTGTGTCGTGGAATTCCATTG